>JBNMLR010000027.1:0-12552 GCA_050874945.1 Butyribacter sp.
TCTTAACTTCTTCTTTTTTATCTGAAAGTCCCTGTTCATCGAGTGCATTAAATACTTCCTCCTCTGTAAAGCCAAATGCTGTTTCATATTGGTTTGATGTGGTTGTGACTACTACAAGATTATTGAGGCCGCTAAAAATACTTTCTTTCGATACCCTTGTTATTCCCGTCATTATCGCTCTTTCTAGATACGGATTTGTTTTAAATGTAGAGTTGAACAGACTTCTCGTAAACGCCACAAGTTCTTCCCAATAACCGTTTACATATGCCTCCTGCATAGGCGTGTCGTATTCATCAAGCAGAATAATGACTTTTTTGCCGTAATACTTGCGCATAAAAATACACATTTTATTTAATGCCATGCTGCAAACCGCATCAGACATATCCATGCTCACACTCTCGTAAAACTTCTTTTCATTTTCACTTAGAATGTCACCGTCAAGCAGGTATCTGTTTTCTTCATATAAATCTGATATTTTAATACAAATCTGCTGCCGTGTCACTTCAAATGTATTCCCCTTTATTCCTGCAAAACTAAGGAATATCACAGGATATGTTCCCTGTAATTCACGATACTTTTCTTCTTTCCATATATCAAGCCCCTCAAACAAATCACTCCTGCCCTCATACTTATTTGAAAAGAAGCATTTTATCATATCCATGTTTAATGTTTTTCCGAAACGGCGCGGTCTTGTTATCAGTGTTACATCGTCCTGACTTTCCCACCACTCCCTTATAAATAATGTTTTATCTACATAAAATGTATTTTTTTCACGCACTGTTTCAAAACTCTGTGTTCCTATTCCTACTGTTCTTGCCATATACTCACTCCCTTTCTCATTTTAACAATATTAGACATTTGCGAAACTATCATAAACTGTTAGGCAATCGGATATTCTCAATCCGCTCTGCTGCCTGCTCATAACACTATCAGAAAGACATTCCCTGATTGTGTTATTTCTCAATCATCTGTCTTTATAAGTATATCCCTATATTTAATCAGTTACATTCTAACATTGAACTTCCAGCGTGTAAAGTATCGGCGATAAAAGAAAAACCGTTCCAAAAACAACTTTGTTACCACTCACACCTACAGTCTGAACAGCAGTTTTTACATTGATTTTGAAACGATTTTCTCTGTATTTCCATACGATGATGAAAGTGACAATTTAATTTTTGCCACTTTCACCATATATTTATATTTAAACACAAACGTATTCTGTATGATTTTTCTTTTACTTTTCTGTTAAGCAAGACCTTTCTTTTCGATAAAATCATATATGGTCGGCTTATTAGAACCGATTCTTTTTGCCCTTATCGCAAATACACCTACCGTAAGTGCTGAGAATACCAGTGCGAGCACGATAAGTACAGTGAGTTCTGTCTGTATGCTCTGCCCTCCTGATATTGTGCTTCTGAATGCGTCTACCGTGTATGTGAACGGCATATATTTATGAATTGTCTCTACCATTTTTCCTGAGAGTTCAACAGGATATGTTCCCGCTGAGCCTGCAAGCTGTGCCACCATAAATATGAGCATAACGAAACTTCCGACTTTGCCCATAAGGATATTGAAGTAATACATTATCGACATAAATGCTACTGCCGCTACCGATGCAACTGCCACCGTTTTTAAATACTCAGTAGGAGTAAATCCGTTTATGAAATGAAGTGCCGTTACGACTATCACTCCCATAAGTACCGCAAGCGGATAGATTACGACAGCTTTGCTTGCCCACCATGCCATTCCGCTCTTAAGTTTTCCTTTGTAGCTTGCAAGAGGATACATAAGACAGAATGCAAGGCATCCTACCCAGAGTCCTACTGACATCATATATGCCGCCATCGCATGACCGTTGTTCTTTACATTTGTGATTTCTTTTCCTTTTGTCTCTACCGGTGATGAGAACATATCAAGTGTCTTATCTGACGCATCATTTTCCCTTATCTCTTTCTCACCGTCCGACAACGCATTAGAAAGTTTCTTTGTTCCTTTCTTTAATGATGTGATACCATCACCTAAAGTCACGGAACCGTCCGCAAGCTTATCTGAGCCGTCTGCTATCTTATCTGCACCGTCAGAAAGTTTTTTAGCACCATTTACAAGTGTATCATTGTTTTCTACAAGTTTTGAACTTCCTGAGAGAAGTTTATTTACACCTGCCGTAAGTTCAGGTATTCCTGATTTAAGTCCGCTCGCAAGCGTCTCGTTTCCTTTTGCAAGTGTCTTTGTTCCGGAATTTATCTTATTGTTGTAGCCTGAAAGTTTCTTAAGTCCCTTGTCAAGTGTTGAAACACCTGCCGTATAAGTCTTAACACCTTTCTTAAGTCCGCTCTTTCCGCTGACACCCGTATTTAATGTCGTAAGTCCGTTATCAAGTGATGTCATACCCTCGATAAGTCCTGTTTTTCCATCTTTTTCCTGTGTCTGCTCAAGAGCCGTCTGTACTGACTGCATACCTGTAAGGAGACTTGTTATTACACCTGATGACGGCTCAAGAAGTTTATCCGAACCTGCTGCGAGCTGGCTTACAGATGTTTTTAATGTCGTCACCTGTTCTCCGAGATTGCCTGATGAGACTGCCGTAAGCGTTGTTCCTGCCGATGTAAGTTCTTTTCCTGACTCTGTAAGCTCATTTCCGGCTTTTGTCATATATCCCGCTGCATTTTCAGCAGAGCGTCCCGAAGCATCATACAATGCTGACATAGCCTTGTCTATATATGCTGTCTCTGTCTCAGAAAGACTGCCAGTCTTTGCCGCTGTTGCTTTAAGTGTTGCAAGTGCCTTATATGCCTCTGTAACTTTATCTGATGCCTGCTTTATGTCCGCTCCTGCATTAGTGACATGAGAAGCAGTATTCTTAACATTCCCGCCTACTGATGTGAGCGAATTTGTAAGACCAGACATATCAATTCCTGTATTGTCTTTTCCATCACCATTTACAGCAGTATTAAGACTTTGCATATTTTCATTGAGCGTGATAAGAGAACTTGCGGCTGTTTTCATACTTGCTACATTTTCATCCGTAAGTGATGAGTCAAGTGATGTTTTCATCTGGTTAAGTCCCGCAAGAAGCTGTGTACTTCCTGATTTAAGGCTTTTTACACCTGTTGAAACTGTTCCAAGTGCATTGTTTAATGTAGAATTGTTGTCAGTAAGTTTCTTTGAGCCTTTGCGTGCCGTCTTTACTCCGGCAGTATAATCCTTAAGACTGCTCTGCAATGTTTTTGAGCCTTTTGCAAGTTTGCCTGAGCCGCTTACTGCCGAATCTGATAACTTTGACACACCATTATTTAATGTGTTCATTCCGTTATCAACCTGTGAAACTCCGTCCGTGTAAGTCTCAAGTCCCTCCGTCAGAGTCTCACTTCCGTCTTTAAAGGTAATCGTACTGCTTGCAAGTTTTTTAAGATTTTTAGTAATCTTTTTATTGCCCTTTGCAAGTTTTTCTTCACCTTTTACAAGTTTATCTGTTCCATCAACTGCATCTGAGAAGCCGTCTGCAACATCTGAAAGACTGTCAAAGACCGTTTCCGCATAAGTGCGTGTTACTTCCTCTGATATGTTCTTTCGTATCTCCTTTATCGCAGATTCACTCATCTTCATCGCAATATAATTTTTTCCGGGATTGGTCTTGTAATCCAGTACCATCTTCTTTGGATTTGAATCCATAAGTGTCGATGCGTTCTTTGAAAAATCTTTCGGAACAGTTATCACCATATAGTATGTTCCATTTTCAAGACCTTTCTGTGCCACATCAGAATCGACGATATTAAATGCCATTGAATCATTATCTTTCAGATTATCGGTAAGTTTCTTTCCCACCTCAAGTGTTTTTCCTTTGTACTTAACTGACTCATCTTCATTTACGACTGCTACCGGCAAATCCGAAACCTTGCCATAAGGGTCCCACATTGATGCAAGAAACAGGCACGCGTAAATAGAAGGAATCAGCAGTATCGCAACAACTACCAGAAGAAGAAGTTTATTGCGAAATAATGATTTGAATTCTTCCTTTATCATATTGACCTCCATTTTATTTTTATGTGATACTGACACATAAACGACACACAATGAATATCATTATACATTTATTTTTTAACTGTGCATCAAAAAATCTGATTTTTAATAAAAAATTTACAAATCATACATACTGAACAAAGAGTCGCTTGCGACTCTTTCGCGCTTGAACGGAATGCGTAGCATTTATTTCTTTTCCGCGAAATGCGCATCCTCACGGAGTGTTTTTTATGTTATAGGAAACGAGAAGTTTCCTATAACATAAAAAAGGACACCGCACTGTTTAGTACGATGTCCTCTTTTATTTTGATACCCGATAATTTCACGGATTACTCCGCTTCATCATTTTAATACCACAAATTTGTTCATTTCAAGTGTTGAGATAAATGTTATGACTCTTTTGAGCATATCATTCTGCTCCTCCGGAAATGCTTCGTTCATTTCCCCTACTATATCATATATGGTCCTCTCACCGTCTATGCTTTTCCACACAACTGAACCATACTTGTCAAGTTTAATATGACTGACCGCCGGCTTATGAAAGAATTTCTGTGCTATCTTAGCATAAAATCCCTTGTGCGGCATATCGACCTCCACATTACCGTCATCCAGCTCTCTCCACTCGTGACCTTCCGATATATGCGGTATCTTATCCATATAATTTCCTGAAACAACTTTAGCTTTTGGCTTTCGCTTTCGCATTAACTTCCGCCTTTCTTTTTAAGCCTTCTTCATTTTCTTTGTTGCAGCATATAAAAGTGATGCACAAAGAAGTATAAAGAATACTACGCTTCCGCCCTGTCCAAGATTTATTCCATAATTTCCAAGATTTATCTTGTCTGCCACTCCGAGTACAGTAAGTATTGCAAGAATGATACCTACAAGACCCTCACCGGCGATAAGACCTGATGAGTAAAGGATTCCCTTGCTGTCGTCCTCCTTGATTTCCTCCTCTGTCTTATTCTTACGCTTTGTAACGATAAGTTTGATAAGTCCTCCAACCATGATAGGTGTTGAAAGATAGATAGGGAGATATAAACCAATCGCAAACGGAAGTACAGGAATACCGATAACTTCTACCATGAGTGCAAGGAATACACCGATAAATACGAGATTCCACGGAAGATTTCCCTCCATAACACCCTCAGTAACCATCTTCATAAGTGTTGCCTGCGGAGCAGGGAGTTTGTCTGTACCAAATGTCCATGCAGAATCGAGAAGCATAAGAACTCCTGCTATCGTAAGACCTGCACAGACAGCACCGATAAGCTCACCAATCTGCTGACGGTAAGGTGTAGCACCTACGATATAACCTGTCTTAAGATCCTGTGAAGTATCACCTGCCATAGCAGCGATGATACAGATAACAGTACCGATGCAGATAGCCATTGTCATACCCTGGATACCTGTCTTTCCTGTTGCCTTAAGAATCATTGTTGCAATAAGAAGTGTTGCAATAGCCATTCCTGATACAGGGTTGTTAGATGAACCTACAAGTCCTACCATTCGTGATGATACTGTTGCGAAGAAGAAACCAAAAATGATAATGATAATCGCAGCGATAATGCTGATAGGTACTGATGGAATCAATACAAGTGCAAGTGCAACTAAAACTACAACAACCATTGCCCATTTGATAGAGAGGTCTTTTTCTGTACGAAGATCTCCACCCTTATGTCCTATACCGCCAAGAGCTTTCTTGAATGTTCTGACAATAAGAGGTAATGATTTGATAAGGCTTAAGATACCACCGCAGGCAACTGCACCTGCACCGATATATCTTACATAATTACTCCAAAGTTCTGCCGGTGCCATATCTGCTATAGCTTTTGTAGCAGGGAATAAGATGGCACTGTCTCCGCCCAATGCACCGATAGTATGCATAAGAGGCATGATAACAAACCATCCAACGATAGCTCCACCAAACATATATGAAGCAACCCTTGAACCACAGATGTAACCTACACCGATAAGAGCAGGAAGTACATCAAGTCCGAATGCTGAACCCTTGTAAACTGAAATATCCCAGCTTATCTCTGATGGGAATAAGATAAGTCCGTCTGTTACAAACTTATAAAGAGCAGAGATACCAAGACCTGAGAATACAAGTTTTGATTTGCTTCCGCCCTCCTCACCTGCAAGAAGAACCTCTGCACAGGCTGTTCCCTCAGGGAATGGAAGTTTTCCGTGTTCCTCAACGATAAGTGCCGTACGAAGCGGAATCATAAATAAAGTTCCGATAACACCACCTGCAACTGCAAGAGCTGCGATAGTGAAGAAAGAAGGCATCTGGATAGATGAGTCCTCTCTCGCCCACATATAAAGTGCAGGAAGTGTGAAAATGGCACCTGCGGCCAACGATTCACCTGCTGAACCGATAGTCTGAACCATATTATTTTCAAGAATTGAATCTTTCTTTAAAATAAAACGAATGACACCCATTGAAATAACTGCTGCCGGTATAGATGCCGAAACCGTCATACCTACTCTAAGTCCGAGATAAGCATTTGCAGCTCCAAATACTACTGCAAGAATAATACCGAGGATAAGTGCTGTCGGTGTAAATTCTGGCATGACTTTGTCCGCTGGGATAAACGGCTTAAAGTCATTTTTTTGTTTGCTCATAAAAAGTCTCCTTTTCCTTTTGTATATTAACTAAAAATGTTACATGACTGTTGCAAAAGTAACACATTATATATACAACCTCCCAGCATCATATATATAACATATTATAAATACAGCCATTATACAATTATATTATAGACAAGGACTATTTACAATAGTAATTTTATCTTTTGATGTAAAAAATATACATTTAAAGCCGCATTTTCCAACACTCTAAAAGCCTTTCTAAACTGTAAGCCGCATTTGCAGGACTTGTCGACGGCAGTTTTATTATCTCCCTGCCCGTTTTGTCATACTGGTATTTCATATACAGTTCAAATGCCTTGCCACCGTTTGCATATATCCTGTCAATGTCCGCATTATCTAATATAACCGAGAGGTCGGCAGGCACGACATTTTTTATCGAGCTGTCACTCGAACCTATAATATCACACTCAGCGATAACATCCCACACTGCTATATGATGTTTAAGCAACATCTGTTTTTTCTCCTCAATAGTCTTTGGAACAATATCCTCATCACACAATGCCGCAATAAGTTTCCAAAACCTGTTCTGCGGATGCCCGTAATAAAAATTGTTCTCCCTTGACTTCACCGACGGCAGTGTTCCCAAGACCAATATTTTTGAACTCTCATCAAAAACCGGCTCAAATTCATGTTTTATATGTGTGTACTCGCTGTTCATATTTCATTATCTCCCTACATTTTAAATATTCTTTATAAAAATCATAGATTGTGAAACTATCGTAAAGCATTATTAAATTGAGCAGCTATAACAAATAGTGTTAGCCAGCATTTTTGTCGTCGTCAGTACTTAATCAGCGTTTTTTGCTGATTTATGTACTGCTACGAACGACAACATAGCGAAAGCGTGCCGGCGATAGTATTTGTTGTAGATGCTCAATTAACACAACATATAATCAGTTTCACAATCAACTATTATCGTTCTCTTTTATAATCTTTTTAAGTGCTGCCGCATTTTCATCTGAAAGTTTCAGATACACTCCGGCTTTATGTTCAGGTTCAATATAAACATCAATGCTCTTTCCGTCAAGTATTATTCCAAATACGCAAAGCTCACCCGCATCATTTTCAACTGCCAGATAATAGCACTTATCAGGATTTTCTTTTGCTGTCATTGCAAATTTCTGCTTATACATATCTCTGAGTTCAAACGAATTTCCTTTTGTAAGAAGTTTATAAAACTCATTGCCTGATTTTTCATCCGTCCAAACGGCAAGTCTCTTATCAGGGTCATCTTCAGACTTTGCCTTAAACCTTTCAAGCATTGTCTCACGAATTGCATTTCCGTCTTTTATATCCATAATCTCCTTAAAATATTCCTTGGGAGAAATCGTGCTTTTTTTGTCTGATTTTTTGCTGTCTTTTATACTATGTTCTTTCAGACTTTCAATTCCAACACATTTTCCGATATACATCGCCTCAGACCTGTCTTTATATAAAATAAACTTTCTACTGTTACGCCCACCTATAAAATATATACTTCCAACCGAATACTTACTGCCCCTCGGAGCATTGCCCAAAAACGGCGTCAGCTTCTTGGTCTTATCCGCTTTTTTCAGTTCAATTCCCTTTTGTGTAATCTTTTTTTCTTCGTCTTCATTTAGCTGATAAAGACTGTAAAAATAACCTTTTTCCGAATAACTCTTTGTATCTGCATAAACCGCCGTATTCTGCTGATTGTAATAATGCCACAACTGTTCTTCTTTTGTATTAATGCCGAGGTCGGCATCATCATCACCCATCATTACCATACTTAAACCACTTAAATCATGGCTCAAATCATAACGCTTTCTTGCGGTATCACACACACTTTCAAGCACATTTGTTTCTCCTGCCTGCTTTCTGCTTCCCATATACATATAACCTATGACAAGCCCTGCTATCAATATAAAACATACAACCGCAATACATATGATGTGTGCCTTTGAGCGTGGATTTTTAATCGGCAGTCTGCTGATAACGGAATATATCTTATCTTCAAAAATCTTATCATCATTATACTCAAAGTCAAAATCTCTCATGGAAATTTCCAAATCCTTCTCACTATAAATCTTAAAGGCTTTTCTTATCATCTCATCACTGCCTTTAAATTTATTTTTATTCACACTTCTTATCATAAAGCTCACTCCTTTCCCTAAAGACTTTCTAACAGCTTCTTTCTTCCCCGATTTATCTTTGACCTCACCGTATTATATGGAATTTCCAATAAATCCGAGATTTCTCTCGGACTCATCTCGTTTAAATAAAACAGTGACAAAACTTCACGGTAAGTAAAATCAAGTTTATTTATCTCTTCCACAACTCTTTTTAACTCCATAGAGACAAGTATTTCATTTTCTATATCAACATTCCCTGCCTGCTCTGTCATATCATCAATATTTATACTGGACTGTCTGCTTCTCTTGTTTTTTCTGTATATGTCAATGGCACAATGGCTTATGACCGTATATACAAAAGATGCCGTTTTTGCTTCATCGTCAAGGTCTATGCAATCCGTATGCCTTGATATTGCTATTATACAGTTTTGCACTGCGTCCTCAGCATCCTCACGCTGGTTTAAAATCTGCATTGCCCTGTAATACATTCTGCTGCCGTATAACTCATACACTTTCTCAAGTTTTTGTCTCTGTTCTTCTTCCCATTTTTTTGCTTTAGTGCCATGTGACATTCTTTTCACCTCCTTAGTCCAATAATTAATTGATACATTGAATATAACAAACCTGCACTTTCGATAGCACATTCATCTCAATATATCAAAGATTTACTTTTCATTGTACTTTTTGTTTCTAATATTTATAACGGATTGGATATAAAATTTGATGCAGAAATAAGTATAAAATTTACAACTGAACTGTAACATTAAAAAAAGCAAATTTCATTTTGTGGCTTTATAAAAGACAATCTTTCTTTAAAACCTTATGAAATTTGCATTTTTATTGTGTGTTGTAAGGATTATTTTTTTATTTTTTCTATTTGCAATATTTTTCTCTGAGTTCTTTGAGTTTACTCTGGTATGTTTCCTGCTGTTTTTTGTTTACAAGATAACCTTTTACCTGCTCTGCAATACTGTCGTACTCAGGTACTTCGCCCTCGTTTTTATCATCGACCCAGATAAGATGGTATCCGAACTGTGTTTTTACAGGTCCTATTACCTTGTTTAATTCTCCGTCAAATACGGCATTTTCAAATTCTTTTACCATCTGACCTCTGCCAAATGTTCCAAGACTTCCGCCTTTCTGTGCTGACGGGCAGGTAGAATACTCTTTTGCCGCATCTTCAAAACTTTTTGCACCTGATTCGATTTCTTCTTTTATCCGGTTTGCCTTGTCCTCATTGTCTACGAGTACGTGTTTTGCAGTTGCAGATGCTTTTGATGCAAATTCCTTTGAGTGACCTAAGAAATACTCTTTTGCTTCTGCATCTGTTACAGAAATGTCTTTTAAAAGATCTGCCATAGCTATCTGGCTTAATATGTCTCTCTTTGCCATAACCATTGATGTTTTAAACATTTCTGTCTCATCTTTCTTTTCTTCCTCACCGAGCATTGCAAAAAGGCAGATTTCCTCTAATCTTTCCTCGCACTGCTTACGGAACTCAGGCATACTTCTATACATCTGCTGCTCCTGCGGCATACCTGAAATAAATGTGTCGATATCGACATCTGTTATCGTGTAATTTCCAATTTTAGTATTTGTTTCTGACATCTTTATCCTCCGATTTTTTGACAAATGATAGTCACTATTATGAGGGAAGATAACAAAAGTTGCAAGTGTTTTTGTGATTTTTACCTTTCCGCACCTGAAATCCTGTGACACACGGGTATCATTATAATATATATTATCAAGGCATAAAATAATGTCACCATACATACCGCAATATTTACCATAAGCGTTACCATATTGTCTATGCCGCTGTTAAATACGATTATGCACTGAAATACAAAATCAAGCACTCCAACTGGAATAACCAGTTTCTTTATAATAAACGGAATTTCTCTTTTGTCATGCACACCCGAAAGCAATACACCCGCACCACACACTAAAACCAGCAGCACCACGGACGGTACATCAAAATACCTCCCTGCACTGACTCCCGTTGCTCTTATCAGATATATCCATAACAGTGCTGCAAGTCCTATAAAAACTACTCCCATAATTATACTTATCTTATTTCCTTTTTTCTGTTTTTCATTTTCTTTAAATAAACTCATAATATTTTCCTCCGCTTTCACAGCATATGTATCGGAAGATATGTCCTCACCTGCCAGCAATTCGTTTACACTTATATCTAATGCATCGCACAATGGTTTTAGAGAACCAAAATCAGGCAGACCGTTCCCACACTCCCACTTTGAAATTGTCTTGTCACTTATATTTAACTGCTCTGCAAGTTCTTTCTGGGTAAGCGACATAACCCTTCTCTTCTCCCTAATATAGTCTCCTATCTTTTTCTGATCCATCTTGTCCTCCTATCTCCATTCCTGCATTTTCCGGCATAGTACATTTGTGCGAAATGCTACTCCTATTTTCTGAGCAATTTATTGCATAATCTCATAAAAAAATTATACATATATGAATTTTTCGCACCATCTTCCTATAGTCAACAGTTACATAAATGTTGCTGTCTCACCACAGGTTTGAACAGTAACACATAAGCTGCAGCTCATGTTTAAATCCTAGTATAAATGCTTTAAAAAGACAACCTGCAAATCGTAGAATTTGGTCTACGATTAATGGAATTGCCTGTTTTCAGATGGTTCAGGGATATTGATATTATAAATTTTTCAACCTACCCTGTGAGATTTTCCCATAAAACCGTAGTTTATAAATGACAGATAAAATACTAACCTGAATTTTTCTATGTATCCAATGTCTGTCACAAAGAAATGACGTCTTTTCTAACAAATAGTCGCTTGCGACTATTTCGCGCTTGAGCGGAATGCGTAGCATTTACTTCTTTTCCGCGAAATGCGCATTCCCACGGAGTGTTTTTTATGTTATGAGAAATGAGAAGTTTTCTATAGCATAAAAAATATTCTGCCGTTATAATACAACAGAATGTTTTACACATTTAATGATGCAAGGGACAAAGCAAGGTAACAATGCAGCATCAATTTTGAGCAAAATCCCTTTGACCGTGGCATTATTTTATAATGCAATAATAACTATGTGCCGACTACGGCACAGAAACGAGGTTTACAAATGCCAAATGAATACAATGATATTTCCGACAGAGAAATAATATCATTATTTAATGAGCGTTCCGAACAGGCAATAATCAAGACAAGTGATAAATACAAAAATCTCTGCTTTAAGATTGCAAATAACATACTAAACGACAAACGGGACAGTGAGGAGTGTGTCTCCGACACATGGCTTGCTCTTTGGAACAATATTCCGCCAAAGTCACCAAATCCCCTGAAAGCCTACATATGCCGTATTGTCAAAAATCTTTCTCTTAAACGCTATGAATACAATTCGGCGGGCAAGAGAAAAAGCGAATATGAGGTGTCACTTGACGAACTCAACGATTGTCTTGACAAAAATAATGATACTTTAAAAAAGATAGAACAAAAACAGCTCACTGAAACCATAAATGTATTTTTGAAAAATCTGCCGAAAGAAAAACGCATATTATTTATACGAAGATACTGGTTTATGGCGTCTGTTAAGGAACTCGCAAAAGATTATGGAATATCTGAAACAGGAATTTCCATGCGGCTTTCAAGAATACGCAGTGAACTTAAATCTCATTTGATAAAGGAGGGTTATTATGACTGATAAAGATTTATTTAATGCAATAAATGAATGTGATGACGAATTTATCGAAGAAGCCATAAATGAACAGACCAATAATTTTAATAATACACAAAATGATATAAAA
>JBNMLR010000028.1:0-12387 GCA_050874945.1 Butyribacter sp.
ATCTACTATATCCCTTACCCAGAGAATATTGACGATATAACTCTGATTACACCTTAAAAACACATCAGCATCAAGCTTTTCCTCAAGTTCTCCAAGTCTTGAATAAACCTTGAAAACACCGTTTTTACAATAGATACTGACAACCCTGCCCATAGACTCTAAGAAATATATATCCCTTTGTCTTATAAATATCTTTTTCTGCTGAATGGTAACTTCCAACATTTCTGTTTTTTCATCCTGCTTTTTTACCTCATATTTTTTGAGATAATATTCCAATGTCTCTCTTACCTTTTCAACACGGTAAGGTTTTAATAAATATGCAAGTGCGTGTATGTCATATCCCTCTTTCATATAAGCCTCACTGCTCGTCGCATATATGATCTCGACCTGCACATCCTTTTCTCTGATAGCCCTCCCCGTTTCAATGCCATCTAACTGTTTCATCTGAACATCTAAAAAAATAACATCATAATCTCCTCTTGAGTAATTTCTAAGAAGTTTCTCTCCTGAAGAAAACTCAAATACCTGAGCACTATATCCAATATCAACTAACAGTCCCTCAACGACATTTTTAAGGATGCCCCTCTCGATTTCATTATCATCACATAACGCAATCTTTATCATCCCATCACTCTCTTTCACATTTTTAAACGTATCTTTTACTTCTGCTCATTCGTAAGCTGACATAATTTGAATTGCTTACAACAATAATTAAATTTAGCAGGTATTTGGATATACATATAATTTTACCAAAAAAAGGATATTATTTCAAAGGTAATATCGTATATCCGCACCCCTTTTTCGCTATATTTCTACCATTTTTCGCCTTTTTACTCACTCTCCGCACTTGAAAGCAATATACGGTCATTGTCAAGGCTCTTTCCCGCATTATCCTTAAACTTTTCAAGCAGGTCATCCACCGTAAGTGCCTGTCTTTCTTCGCCACTCACATCGAATACTATATGCCCCGAATCCATCATGAGCGTTCTGTTTCCAAGTTCAAGTGCCTGGTGCATATTGTGAGTTACCATAAGGCAGGTTATGTTTCTGTCCTTCACTATCTCCTTTGTGAGCTTAAGCACCTTTTCTGCCGTGGCAGGATCTAGTGCCGCCGTATGCTCATCGAGAAGAAGAAGTTTTGGTGTTACCATCGTTGCCATAAGAAGCGTAAGTGCCTGTCTCTGGCCTCCCGACAAAAGACCGACCGGATTTTTCATGCGGTCTTCAAGTCCCATTCCAAGCAATGACAGATGCCCCCTGAATTTCTGCTTTTCTTTTTTGCTTATCCTGCTGAAAAATGCCGTCTTACCTTTTGATGCCCTGAGATAAGCAAGTGCCATGTTTTCCTCTATCGTCATATGAGGTGCCGTTCCAAGAAGCGGGTCCTGAAAAAGATGACCTATATCTTTACTTCTGAAATGCTCTTTTTTGAAAGTTATATCCTCTCCATCTAATATTATAGCACCTTCATCCGTAAAAAATGAACCGGTTATCGCATTAAACATTGTTGATTTGCCCGCTCCGTTACTTCCGACTATCGTCGCAAAATCTCCATGTTTTAACGACAGGTTAAGTCCCGTAAGTGCCTTTTTCTCATTTACCGTCCCCGGATTAAAAGTCTTGCACACATTTCTTAATTCAAGCATAGTATCCATCACATTGCACCTTCTTTCTTTCTCCTTGCTATCTCCGCATATTTGTGTCTTGCAAATTTTGATTTTTCCTTTACATAAGGGAATGCTATCGCAACGGCAACTATTATCGCAGATACAAGTTTAAGACACTCGGCCGGAACATTTATCCTTATTGCGACTGCAACTATGAAACGATAGAGACAGCTTCCGAATACAACACCTATTATCCTCTTAAGCATTGTTCCCTTTCCGACAAATGTCTCACCGATTATAAGACTGGCAAGTGCTATCGACCATACCTGTTCCAAGATTTATGTCGCAGGATTTCTGATACTGTGCAAGAAGTCCGCCTGACAGTGCGGTAAGTGCACTTGAAAGGCAAAGACCCACCGTTATCGTAAACTTAGGGTTTATACTTGACGCCCTTACCATAGCGTCATTATCACCTGTTGCTCTTATCGAAAGTCCGAGCCTCGTTCCTAAAAATCCGCTTAAAAGCACGCTGACTATTACAACTATAAACGCTACAAGGATAAGTTTATACCATCCTTTTCTTATAAGTACCTGAACTGCTGCATCTCCCATATGTTCCTGTATGAAATCCCTTACAATGGTAAATATGCTGTCGCATTTGAAAAGGTTCATATTTGATGAAAATCCCATTGCGGCGATATTTATCGTATATAATCCCGTGTTTACTATGATTCCTGCAAGACTCGACTCCACACCCATTCTCGTCTGTAAGAATGCCGTGACAAATCCCGATATGATACCCGCACCCATCGCAAGAAAAAGTGCAAGTACCGGATGGCCTGCTATCGTCACTGATGCAGCAACGGCACAGCCGAGAGTAAAACAGCCGTCTGTTGAAAGGTCGGCAATATTTAATATGCTGAAAGATACAAAGAGTGCAAGAACGACGAGCGAATATATAAATCCAAGCTCCAATGCACTTTGTAATATTGAAATAGTAAAAATTGAGCCCATTTTTTCCTCCATGCCATATCAAGCACGCCTAAAACAGCGTGCTTGATATATTTTTATCTGATAATTTTTTTATTTTTCATCAAATTCTTTTGCAGTCTTTGTCTCTACGACTTTTTCACACATATCCTTAAATCCGCTGTAATCAAGTCCTATCTGCTCTGCTGTCTCGGTATTTACCGTAGCTATACCATTGTTGAGTGTCTTTATCGCCATCTCACCCGGTTTTGCACCATTTACGAGAATGTCAGCCACCATGTCGGCAGTCTCTATACCAAGCTCTTTGTAGTTTACGCCATATCCCGTAAACGCTCCGTTAAGTGCAAATGAATCCGCTCCCGTGTAATGTGGGATTTTTGCATTAACAAACTTCTCATATATGGCAAGCTCCGCTTTCATGATAGTGTTGTCAGTCGGTGTAAATACCGCATCAACCTTTGCCGCAACAAGTGCGTCAGCCGCAAGTGCTACCTCATCGTTTGTAGTACCTGTTTTCTCAACAACGGCAATATTATTTTCCTCACAGAACTTCTTTGCATCTGCTATAGCCTGCTTTGAGGAATCCTGACTCTTGTCATATAAAAGACCGATTTTTTTAGTCTTGCTGTTTGCCTTTAAGATAAGCTTCATAATGGCATTTGTATCTATCGCATCACTTGTTCCGGTAATATTTGCTCCCGGTGCATCCATGCTTGCAACAAGTCCTGCCGATACAGGGTCAGTAACCGCCGAAAATACGACCGGTATCTGATTATCCTCCGTAGCCGACTGTGCTATAAGAGCAGTAGGTGTAGCTATCGGAATGATTATGTCAACACCATCTGATACAAGCTCAGTCATTATCTGGTTTAATGTAGACTGGTCTGCCTGACCGTTGAAAGTATAATCCTTATAATCAAACTTTACTCCGGCTTCTTTTCCCTTTTTGTCAAGCTCATCCTGAACAGACTTCTGTATCTGGTTAAGCGATGCATCATCCACATACTGTACTATACCTACCTTATAGGTTTTTGTGCTGTCACCGCTTTTTTCCGAGTCCTGAGCTTTTTTAGAGCCGCATCCTGCCATACATAAAATGACAAGCAAAGCCGTCAGTGCTAAAAGTAATTTCTTTTTCATGTTATGTCCTCAACTTTCATTCATGTTATGTCACTATTTTTAAGTAAACCATGATTATGCCATAAAGTCAAGTATCCTTATTTTTTCACGGTAACTTTTATCGTCTTTTTCTTTCCGTTAAATGTCTTTACGGTAATCTTTGCCTTTCCTTTCTTCAAAGCCCTGACTTTTCCCTTTGAATCGACTTTCACTATCTTTTTGTTTGATGATTTAAAAGAAATCTTATAGCTTGCCGTGTTCTTAGGAAGCGTAACCTTTATCTTCTTTGTCTTTTTCACCTTAAGTTTTATCTTTGACGGTGAGACTTTTTTAATCTTTTTAGGTGCCGCTTTTACCGTTACGGTATAAGTAATGACTTTTTTAGCCGTTGTGACCGTGACAGTTGATTTTCCCTTTTTCTTACCTTTTATAATACCTTTTTTAGAAACGGTAACATATTTCTTCTTACTTGTTTTATATTTTGCCCCCTTTAAATAGAGTGAAACCGACTCTTTAAGTCCGATATTTATCTTCTTTTTAACTTTTGTTACTTTTCCGGTACTGCTGCCGCCATTATTTCCGCTGCCACCTCCATTGTTTCCATTATCGCCTGAATTATTGTTATTGTCATCTTTTCCGCCGCTGTTTGAATTGTCCCCGGAATTGTTGTTATTGTCATCCTTTCCGCCGTCTGAAGATTTTACGCTCTCTATCTTCGTGACTTTGTAACCCTGCTTTGAAAAATCATATGTCGGGTATGACGATACATTGCTAAAGAGCATAAATGTCGCTTCGTCACCATCAACAGTGATAATCTTTCCTGAAAGTTCTGAACCTACATATGATGTCTTATTTCCTTTTTTATCCATAACGCTAAGACTGCAATAATTTATGTTTTTATCAAAAAGCGTGTCTTCGCTAAATGTTATCTTAAGCTTTGATGCACCGTCAACTCTGTATGTATAAAAACTGTAACCGTCATCAGCTTTTGCCTGCGGAAGTGTATCTTTAAGATAAGTCCTCTTATATATGATTGTCGTAAAGTCTTTTGTTTTTGTCACATAACTTTCTTCCTTACCGGCTTTTACCTCACATTTATATGTCATACTGCTCTTTGTAGCAGTGACCGCAGGAGCCGAAGCAATATAGATGTCCTTATCTGCTCCGCTTACAGGAATAAAATTGCCATTGTCATCTTTTTTATACCACTGATATTTCGGTGTATCCTTTGTGTTGTTTTTCAGTGTTGTTGTATAAACCGCTGCTTCATCATCAAATATCCATGTTCTGTCGGCAGTTCCGTTAAAATCAAATCTGTCGGCATTGTAAACATAAAAAATTCTTTCTATATCAGATATTTCCGTAGATGCAATACACTTATACTTTGTATAGCCAAAATCAAAATCCGTTATCGCATCCGTCTTATATGAGGAATCAGACGCACCTGCAATATCCTCATATCTTTCTTCCGCTTCATTATATTTCTGCCACTTGTAAGTTATGTTATAACCTGCCGCACAGGCTGCCTTTGCCTGAAACTCGGCACATTCACCTGCATTTATATACTTATTTCCACTCGTACTTCCCCATTTGAGTTCATCCGATACGCTTCTTATCCCAAAATAAGCATATTTTGTCATGATACCGTCAGTGACTTCGCATATATATGTGCCATAATCGTCTGCTTTTATATTTTCCACCTTAAACTCAGGCGAAACCGCACCTGAAACAGCATTGTGGTCCGCCGTAGATGACTTAAACCACCTGTATTCTATCTGTCTGCCCGTTTTACTTGAAGCCTTTACCGAAAACTCTGCCGTATCTCCAAGAGCCTTTGTAAGATAATAATATGTTGTCCCTGAATTATAATAATCAAATTCAAGTTCAAGTCCCGTGTCAGGTTTCAGCTTAATATCAGTCGTTTCTACTGAACGCTCTCCGCATCTGACAACGCAATAATATCTTCCATAATCATCATAATCTATATTTTCTATAGTAAGGCTGCTGTTCGTCTGTCCGAATATTGCAATTCCGTCTTTATACCACTGATAAAAGACTGTATCTTTGAGGTCAGTCTTGACTTCTATATTAAAAGTTACGCTCTCTCCCTTATTTCTGTAATATGTCGTGTAATTTCCTTTAGGTGCGGCTGAAAAATAACCTGTATATCTTGTTATCTTAAATGTATATGTCGCATAAGCATACGAAGTTCCCTTTTTGTATATATTGAGCTGATATTCTCCAAACTGCTCCTCTGTGAGCGAATCAAAAGTTATAACCGTATTTTTCTCATCAAGTTTCACGGACTCGGATGCCATCTGCTTTTTGCCGTTTACATATGACTCCGCAGTAAATGTCCACTCCACATCATACGACAATCCTGCTGCCTTTATGTCAGCACCAATTGTCTCCTTACTTCCTATATTTCTCGTTCCTTTATAAGTCTTGCCTGAGCTTAAGCTAAGACCTGTATGAGCACTTGTCGATATTGAGCTTCTTCTTGACAGATAAAATGTGTACTTAGCTGTGTTTCCCGTATTTTTGCTTGTTGCCACACACACAAATGTCGACTCTATATCATCGTCACTAACACTGTCTATCGTGTAATTCATATCTGTTGCACCGTCTATCATAACACCGCTTCTGTACCACTGGTATGTTATCGTATCTGACGCATCAGGAATTACCGCTCTCGCCTCCAAAGTAACTTTTTCACCAGCCATTACCCGGTAAGTATTATTTCCCGTTATGCTCACAAGTTTAAATCCGTCTTCTGAAGCGTTGACAAAATAATCCAAAACCGTAGCCTTAGAATTTAACCCGTCATTTATGTAGCACTCATACTGTGTAAAGTCATACTCTGATAATGTTATCGTGAAATCCTTTGACGAGCCGACCTTGACATATTTTCCATAATTTCCGTCATAAGGGTCGGCAACCTTTTTATACCATGAATACGTAATTGGATATTCTTTGTCGTCAACCGTACTTACATCGGCAGTAAGAGTGATTGTATCACCTGTCTTTTTTCCGTTCACATTAGTTTTAGACGGTGAATTTACCCTGTAACCTGATGCTTCACTTACCGTAAACTCTGCTGTTGCAACAGCACTCTCCGTTTTTGCATAACTGTTTTCCTTTGCCGTTGCAGTTACCATACAGGTATATTTTCCATAGCGTCCATACTCAAGTTTATCGATTGCATATGCAGGAGTGTTGTATGTATTGCCGTCTGCGTCATGAAGCTCCTCACCATTTAAAAACCATGAATACGAAATATCATAACAGTCCTCATTATCACACTCAGCTTTTACACCCATTGAAACAGACTCGCCGTCATGCTTATAAAATGTATCATTAGTCGCATGGGAAACACTGAGATTGCTCTGTTTATCCCTGCCATAATTATACACTCCGTAGATTTCCGACTCTGAACCTCTGTGTATTTTACTCTCTCCGTTGCGGTAAGCTTTTACATAATATTTATAGTTCGTTTCATCAGTATTTTTATGGTCTTTTATCGTAAGAACATTTCCTGTTGTTCCCTCAATCTTTGTATCTTTATAGCTCTTTCCGCCGTCAAGAATATCATATCTGTACCATTCGTAAACCAGTGTATAGTTTGGATCACATTTATATTTGTTTGCGACAATTACCAGATCTTCTCCCTCTTTTAAATAAAAATCACTATCAGACGCACCCGGCGTATAGACTTTTTCAATCTTCGGATCTTCCCATATTCTATAAGAATACTCATGAGTTTCACTGTCTGATGCGTCATTTTCATTTGTGACAGTCATCTTTACAGAATACTTTGTAAAACTGTCAGCCGTCACATTAAGTTTATAAGAAGCCTCTGTCGCTCCGTCTATCGGCTCCATAGTCGAATAATCTTTTCCCTGTTTAAACCACTGGAAAGAAGCCTTATATCCCGAATTTAGCTTTACATCGAGTGAAAGCTCTGCCTCACTGTTTATAGGCTTATAAACAGGTGTACTGGAGTCTTCGCTTACATCTGAAGTTTTATTTATCACAAATTTTTTCTTGTCCGTCAGATAATATGTAAGCATTCTCGAAGTAATATACTTTTTATCCTCACCAGTACCTTTGTATGCTTTAACCACACATCTGTAATCTCCAAAATCCTCTGACCTTACATTCTTTATCTCATACACGGCACTCTTAGCATCAGCAATATCCTCAAATGCATTTGTCCGGCTGTTTAATTTCTGCCATGTGTATTCAGCCTGATACCCTCTGTTTATGCATATATCAGAATCGAGTACCGCATCTTCACCGACAGTGGCATAAATATCATCACTCTTTGAACTCATATTTTCCGAAAATGGGCATTTGAAAAAGTTGAGAGTGACATATTTATAATCTGACTGATATACAAGGTCTTTATCATAACTGCTGTAAGCATAATATAATGAAACTCTGTATCTTGCTGTCTCATTTTTCTTTACCTGAAACGTATATGTCTGGCTGTCACCCTCATATGCCGCAGCATCTTTCTCAACACTCCACTTTTGTTCACTTGTTGCGTTATATTTTTCTATGCGGTACTTCTGCACCGTAATCGCATGATTTGTCGGAAAGTTTTTATTTAATGTAAATCCCGGCAGCTTTAGATTGATGCTCTTAGATACCACATTATTATTTGAACCGACAAGATTTCTCTCCTCACTATCAAGTCCTGTAACCTCCGACACAGGATTTGTCCACGAAGTCACTTTCATAGTTATAGACTTATTTAATTCACCGATACTGTTGCTAAAAACAACCTTAAACTCTGTCTCTTTTTCATAAAAATCAATATGTTCATGTAAAGCGGTCGAAGTATTAAGACTATCTGTCGTAACATCATCAATATTTATACCGTTTACACTCCAATTTGCCGTAAGTGTCGGTTTTGATTTGATGGTAAGCCCTGACGCATAAGACACCTCATCCTTAACCTCTTTAGCCGTAAGCGTATCAACATCTTTATTTAAAGAAGCACTTATGCTGCCACCGGTCGAAGTTGATGCTGCAGAAATATAGACATAGTCAAATCCAACATTTCCGCCCCTTTTCATAACCTGTTGTTTCTTATACTTCGCATATGCAAGTATATCAGTTCCGTTTGAAAAACCTTTTTTCTCTTTAGCAATAAACCGGTACGAATACCCGTTTGAATCAACATCCTCCGTACTCTGTACCGCCTGCACTGAAACTTTATCTGCCGCTGCACTGACACTCCCCTCAGGCATAAGGCTTATCACCATAGCCAATGCCAGAATAAGCGACAATACCCTCATCCTCGATTTCTTGTTTTCTTCTTTCAATTCATATACCTCCCGTTAAAATTTGAAAAACATCGTTTAAATGCCGCTGTTCACATATATAATGCGAACAATACTCATAATATACACTATTTTGCACATAAACTCAAATCCGGATTTGCTTCCAACTGATACCACGGATTGTTATCTGCTTTTTGACCCCTGCATCAATATATGATATGATAAAGGATATATGTTTTTTGACGACTTATGTACTGTTACGGATGACAGCATAGCGGGAGCGTGCCTGCGGTACTATTTGTTATATTGGTTCAATCGGCACGACATATCTTCCGACAAAAAACTAAAATTCACAAAAACGAAAGGAATACGATGATGACCAGAAAGAAAAAAAATCTAATCAGCTATGTGGTATTCGCACTTGTCTGCGCTGCCATTATCATCGCCGGAATATGTTATAAAAACTATTCCAACGAACAAAAAATCAAAAAAGCCGAAAAGAATGCCGTCACCTGTGTTGATGACCTGACAGGAAAGAAAATAGGTGTTCAGATTGGTACAACAGGTGACATATATGCATCCGATTACGAGGGTGACAAGAAGGGCACCGTTGTCGAGCGTTACAACAAAGGTACTGATGCCATCCAGGCACTTAAAGATGACAAGATAAACTGTGTTATCCTTGATGAGCAGCCATCTCTTGCATATACCTCCAAAAACTCTGAGCTTAAAATTCTCAAAGAAGAATTTGCCGTTGAGGACTATGCTATCTGTATTGATAAGTCAAACACCGAATTAAAAAGCAAAATAAATGATGCCTTAAAGAAACTTAAAGACGATGGCACCCTCGCAGATATAAAGAAAAACTATACCGGCAAAGACGAAGAAAAAGGAAAGTTTCCTTATAAAAAGAAAAATGTTTCAGGCAAAAATGGTACATTGAAAGTCGGAACAAACGCTTCATTTAAACCTTATGAATACTACGAAGACAATAAGGTTGTAGGTCTTGACATTGATATGATGCAGGCTGTCTGCGATGAACTTGATATGAAGCTTGAAGTTGAGGACATGGAATTTGACTCTATCATAGCTGCTGTTACATCTGGCAAGGTCGATGTCGGCTGTGCCGGAATGACTGTAACAAAAGACCGTCTTAAAAATGTTGATTTCACTGACTCATATACAACTGCAAAACAGGTTATCATCGTTAAGGATTACAAGGCTGCAATAAAAGCACAGTCTTTGTCACAGCGATTTCATGATAACTTTATCTCCGACCACAGATACAATTATCTTATAAAAGGTTTTTCAAACACTATCGTTATTACGATATTTGCCGTTCTCATGGGAATAATCCTTGGTGCCATCATAGCACTTATAAGAACAACACATGACAGCAATGGTACACTTCCTATCCCGAACCTTATCTGTAAGATATATCTTACTGTCGTCCGTGGAACACCTGCAATGGTACAGCTTTTGATTTTCTACTATATAATTCTCGTATCAGTAAATTCAAAAATACTTGTTGCCATCATTGCATTTGGTCTTAACTCAGCAGCATATGTTGCCGAAGTAATACGTTCAGGTATAAATTCAATAGATAAAGGACAGTTTGAAGCCGGACGAAGTCTCGGTCTTAATTACAGACAGACAATGACATCAATCGTGCTTCCGCAGGCATTTAAAAATGCGCTTCCTGCACTGTGCAACGAATTTATAAGCCTTATAAAAGAAACTTCGATCAGTGGTTATATCGCAATCGTCGACCTCACTAAAGCCGGTGACATCATCCGAAGCAATACATACGATGCGTTCTTCCCACTTATCACTGTTGCAATAACTTATCTTGTAATCGTTATTGCACTTACATCAGTTGCAAACGCACTTGAAAGGAGACTTAGAGCAAATGAGCGACACTAATATAAATAAATACACAACTCCGTTGATAGAAGTGGATAAACTCCACAAATCGTTTGGAAAACATGAAGTTTTAAAAGGAATATCAACTACTATAAACAAAGGTGATGTTGTTGCCATTATAGGTCCGTCAGGCTGCGGTAAATCAACATTTCTTCGTTCCTTAAATCTTCTTGAGGACACAACTGACGGACATATACTATTTGAGGGAACTGATATAACCGACGATTCCGTCAATATAAACACGATACGAGAAAAAATCGGTATGGTCTTTCAGCAGTTCAATCTCTTTGAAAACATGACCGTTCTTGAAAACATCATGCTCGCACCAGTCAAGAGAAAGAAAATGACTAAAGACGAAGCTGCTGCAAAAGCAAAAGAACTTCTTAAGAGAATAGGACTTGATGATAAAGAAAATGCTTATCCTTCTACTTTGTCAGGAGGTCAGAAACAGCGTATCGCAATTGTGCGTGCACTTGCAATGAACCCCGATGTAATGCTTTTTGATGAGCCTACATCGGCACTTGACCCTGAAATGGTCGGCGAGGTACTCGAACTTATCAAAGAACTTGCCAAAGACGGCATGACCATGGTAATCGTCACACATGAGATGGGATTTGCAAGAGAAGTTGCAAACAGGGTAATGTTCTTTAATGACGGTGTCATAACAGAAGAAAATTCACCGGAAGAACTTTTTGGAAACCCTCAAAATGCACGACTCAAAGAATTTTTATCTAAGGTTTTGTAGGATTTAGATTATAATTTAACACTATCAGGAAAGTTTCCACTTCTATTTTGCGTAGAGAACAAACTTGCTCTGCTTGACTAAAAGGCACGGTATATACTGTGCCTTTTAGTCTATATATTTTTCTATTATACATTGGTGCATTTTTGTTTTTTTATCATAATTTATCCCTAAGAATAATATTCCTTCTAAATTTATCATTTCCCAGATTTAGATATACACCCATGTTTTCACCTTATCCTTTTCTTGAATATATACTCATAAATCAGCAGCTCTTATAAGCAAGCCGCAGTTAGTCTTTTGATAACCTCTTTGACATATTCCTCAGGTTTAGATACTTTCTTGGCTATGTCAGGTATCGACATATCACATTCTTCATAGAGTGTCTCGATTTTACCCTCAATTCTGCCTTCAATCTTACCTTCGATTTTGCCTTCAATCTTACCCTCGGATTTGCCCTCAGATTTTGCATTATTAATTGAATTTTCCCAAGCTCTGCACATATCAACAACCTCCTCTTTTTCATCACCGACAATTTTTGAACCTGTTATTAAGTTTATCAATTCAACGGCTTCTTTTTCAACATGGTTAAATCGTTGTTTTCCTTTTATCCAACTGCCGTCTATATCTGACTGATGCTTGATAAATTGCATTATTGAACCAAGATCAGTTTTGAATTTGTCATAATCTTCGTCTGAAATCTTTGCCGGTTCTATAA
>JBNMLR010000029.1:0-12359 GCA_050874945.1 Butyribacter sp.
ACATAAAAATGTTACAAATGCCATTTGAAATGCAGCAGGTAAAATGTTTAGTTTCGATGCAGGTATTTGGATATCATGTCTTTCTTAAAAAATAAGATGGAGGTGAATAGTGTGGATACTCTGGTAGAGAGTCTGATGGAAGAACTGAACTGTAAAACAGTATTTAAGATTCCAATATTCGGCGGCATACCTATTTATGAGTCTGTTGTCGTCACATGGATAATAATGCTTGTGGTTCTGGTCTTATGCGTTCTGCTTGTCAAAAACCTGAGTATAGAAAATCCCAGTCGCAAACAGCTTGTTTTAGAAACAGCGGTAAGTGGATTGTATAATTTCTTTAAAGGTACAGTCGGTGAAAACGGTACAGCATACATACCGTATCTTGCATCGGTGGCTATTTATATAGGAATAGCGAACCTTATCGGTCTTTTGGGATTTAAACCACCGACAAAGGATATGAATGTCACCATAGCACTTGCACTGATGAGTATTATTCTGATAGAGGTTTCAGGTATTCGTCAGAAAGGTACAAAGGGATGGCTTAAGAGTTTTGCAGAACCGATGCCTATAATATTACCAATTAATATATTGGAGATATTTATCAGGCCACTTTCATTGTGTATGCGACTATTTGGAAATGTACTTGGTTCATTCGTAGTTATGGAGCTTTTAAAACTTGTAGTTCCGGCAGTATTACCGGCATTTTGCAGTATGTACTTTGATATATTTGACGGTCTTATCCAGGCATATGTCTTTGTATTCTTAACTGCATTGTTCATAAAAGAAGCGACAGAAACGGAATAATCAGTAAGGATTTTTGAAAACAGAAAAACAGCTTTATTCAAAATATATAACAAAAAATATTATTTTGAATGAAAATTAAATAGTAACATCAGATTAAAAAGAAAAGCTAAAACCTGATGTTAAACAATAATATTTTAGCTGAAAATAATTCAGTAAAATAAAATTAAATAAGATTTAAATGAAACAGAAAAGGAGATTAATATTATGTCAGCAACATTATTAGTAGCAATCGGAGCAGGAATCGCAGTTTTAACAGGTATCGGAGCAGGTCTTGGTATCGGTAAAGCAACATCTTCAGCAGTAGACGCTATCGCAAGACAGCCTGAAGCATCAGGAAAGATAAGCAGCTCACTTCTTTTAGGTTGTGCACTTGCAGAGGCAACAGCTATTTACGGTTTCGTTATCGCACTTCTTATCATCTTACTTTTAAAATAAACCGAGCCAAAGTCAGGAAGATAAATATTTGGCGGGAAATGCTTTTTGACTGAAAGTGAGTGGGTCTTACTTTTAGTTAATAAGTATCAGAAAAAGTTTGATAACTAATCACTGACAGAGTGCTGTCGTACATAAAATGTGGATATAACAGCCGGATTGTTGATACGGCAGCAGTTTTTGAGATGGATTGTTGAAAGAAGGACAATATATGTTAAGTATAAACCCATGGAATATTTTATGGACAGTTGTAAATCTGCTTGTCATATATGCGATATTCAGAAAGTTTTTGTTCCAGCCGGTTATGAATGTCATCAACGCACGGGAGGAAATGATAAATAATCAGTTCAAGAGTGCTAAGGATGCAGAGGACGAGGCGGACAGACTTAAGAAAGAATATCACGATAAGATTAAGACAGCAAAGACGGAGGCTGACCAGATATTAGCAGATGCTAAGGAGCGTGCTGATGAGGCTTATAATTCCCAGATGGAAGACATCAGAGTTGAGACAGAACGCTTGAAAGAGAAAGCCAAGAGAGACATTGAGGCTCAGCATGAAAAAGCAATGCAGGCAACACAGGCAGAGATTGCAAAACTCGCCGTTGTCGCAGCAAGAAAAATTTTAGAGACAGGTGATAGCCGTGACGCAGACAGCAGTAAATAGTGCAAAGGTTTTGTACGATCTGTCGGTTGACAGAAAAGATGTAAATGATGCTGAGGATATATTGTCACTTACACCTGTTCTGAAAGAAGTTTTGGAATGTCCTGTTGTCAGTCTTGACAAGAAGGAAAAAGTGATTGATGATATTTTCCAAAAAGCAAAACTTTCGTCTGTAATCGCAAATTTCATAAAGGAAATGTGCAAGGTTGGTAATGCCGACGAACTTAGTGATATTTTCAAGGCTTACCATGAATACTGGGACGAAAAAAATCACATTCTTCGTGCCACAGTAACAAGTGCAAAAGAAATGTCACAGGATGAGATAAATGGTATAAAAGAAGATATTAAAAAGAAATATCCGGATTATACCGTTGAATTATCTGAGAATGTGGATGCTTCGTTACTTGGCGGATATGTAGTTAAGACAAAGATGGAAGAATATGATAAGAGTTTCACATGGCGGTTAAGCCAGTTGGAACGAAAAATGACTGGGAGGTGAATTTGTTGGGAGCTATTAGCGCAACAGATATCATATCTATAATTAAAAAAGAGATAGAAGATTTTGATTGGGACGATTCGGCAAGAGAAACCGGAGAGGTTATCTGGGTTGGTGACGGAATCGCAACAATATATGGTATAGACCATGCAATGTATGGTGAAATCGTAACTTTTGAAAACGGTGTCAAGGGAATGGTTCAGGATATAAGACAGAATGAAATCGGATGTATTCTTTTTGGCAGCGACCTCGGTATCAAAGAGGGAACAAAAGTTGTAAGAACAAAGAAAAAGGCAGGTGTTCCTGTCGGAGATGCATTCCTCGGCAGAGTTGTAAATGCCTTGGGTGAGCCTATCGACGGTGAGGGAGATATAAAGGAAGACGATTATTTCCCTGTTGAGCAGGAAGCACCAAGTATCGTGGACAGAAAGTCGGTTGATACACCGCTTGAGACAGGTATTCTCTCGATTGACTCTATGTTTCCAATAGGACGAGGTCAGCGTGAGCTTATCATCGGTGACAGACAGACAGGTAAGACTTCTATTGCTACAGATACTATCATCAACCAGAGAGGCAAGGATGTTATATGCGTATATGTCGCAATAGGACAGAAAGCTTCAACGGTTGCAAAAATCGTAAATACATTAAAGAAACATGATGCAATGGATTATTCTATCGTAGTTTCATCTACGGCAAGTGATCCTGCGTCATTACAATATATCGCTCCATATGCAGGAACAGCACTTGCAGAGTATTTTATGCATAAAGGAAAAGATGTTTTGATAGTTTATGATGATCTTTCAAAACACGCCGTTGCATACAGAGCAATCTCACTTTTGCTTGAGCGTTCACCCGGTCGTGAAGCTTATCCCGGTGATGTATTTTATCTTCATTCAAGACTTCTTGAGAGATCGAGCAGACTTAGTGATGAACTTGGCGGAGGTTCTATAACGGCACTTCCTATCATAGAGACACAGGCAGGAGATGTATCAGCTTACATTCCTACAAATGTTATCTCTATCACAGACGGACAGATATTCCTTGAGAGTAATCTTTTCTTCTCAGGTATGCGTCCAGCCGTAAATGTCGGCTTGTCAGTATCCCGTGTAGGTGGTGCGGCACAGACAAAGGCAATGAAGAAAGTTGCCGGAAGTATTCGTATCGACCTTGCACAGTACAGGGAAATGGAAGTGTTCACGCAGTTTTCTTCTGACCTTGACAGTGCTACAAAGGCACAGCTCGATCATGGTGAAGCACTTATGGAGCTTCTTAAACAGCCGCTTTGCAGTCAGCTCAGTCTTCATGAGCAGGTTATCACACTCTGTCTTGCAAATGCAGGTGTGTTTGACAAAGTCGGAAAGAAGAATGTAAAGAAACTTCAGATGGATATTTTAGGACAGTTTGATACAAAACATCCTGAGATTGGAAAAGAGATAGATGATAAGAAAGTTATTTCTGACGAGATGATAAATAAGATCGTTGAGTTAGGAAAGGAAATGTCTAAATAGAATCGGAGGAATATTTATGGCAAATATTAAAGAGATTCAGGATAGAATGAGAAGTATTCAGGATACATTAAAAATCACAAATGCCATGTATATGATCTCTACATCTAAACTTAAGAAGTCAAAGAAAATGCTTGCAGATACAGAACCGTATTTCTTTGCTTTGCAGTCAGAGATGAGTCGTATTTTGAGACATTTGCCTGAACTTGAAGATATATATTTTGAATCCGATTCAGCCGTAGAGAAGAAGCCTGAGGAAAAGCGAGTAGGCTATATTGTAATTACAGCGGACAAGGGACTTGCGGGTTCGTACAATCACAATATCATGAAAGCAGCCTATGAGCATCTTCAGACTCATCCAAATAATAAACTTTTTGTTCTCGGAGAACTTGGAAGACATTATTTTGAGCAGCAGGGTGTGCGTATTGACAAGCAGTTTCACTACACTGTTCAAAATCCTTCTCTTAACAGAGCAAGAAACATATCAGAGGAACTTTTGCAGCAGTACCATGAGGGAAAACTTGATGAGATATACATCATTTATACCGCCATGGTAAATGCAGTTGCAGAGGAAGTTGAGATAAAGCAGCTTCTTCCACTTAAGAGAACTGATTTTGCCGCAATGCACATTCCGGTGGATGCACCGAGAGAGGAACTTGCACTTGTTCCGTCAGCGGAAGCGGTTATGGACAGAATAGTTCCTGACTATCTGGTAGGTTTCGTGTACGGTGCACTTGTTGAGGCATTTTCGTGTGAGCAGAACGCCCGAATGATGGCGATGGAAAATGCTACAAACAGTGCAAAGGATATGCTGCATGAATTGGATATTTTATATAATCGTGCCAGACAGGCAGCTATTACGCAGGAGATAACTGAGGTAATAGCGGGTGCGAAGGCACAGAAACGCAAAAAGAAGAGATAAATTGGGAGGCAGAGATGAATACAGGAAAAATCGTACAGGTTTCCGGACCTGTTGTGGATGTTGAGTTTGAAAATGATGACCTGCCGGCAATCAGAGATGCATTGGAAGTAATGAATGGCGATAAGAAATGCGTTATGGAAGTTGCACAGCATATAGGTAATCACATTGTACGCTGTATCATGCTGGCAGCCAGTGAGGGTCTTTGCAGAGATATGGAAGTAACAGCAACGGGAAGCGGAATTAAAGTTCCTGTTGGTGAGGATACACTTGGTCGTCTTTTCAATGTACTTGGACAGACAATTGACGGAGATAAGCAGCCTAAGGGTGAAGCTAACTGGGAGATTCACAGAGAACCTCCTACATTTGAGGAACAGAATCCTGCTGAGCAGATTCTTGAGACAGGTATCAAGGTAATCGACTTACTTGCGCCGTATGCAAAAGGTGGAAAAATCGGTCTTTTCGGTGGTGCCGGTGTTGGTAAGACTGTACTTATTCAGGAGCTTATCAGAAATATCGCAACTGAGCACGGCGGATATTCAATATTTACCGGTGTCGGTGAGCGTTCCCGTGAGGGTAATGACCTCTGGACAGAAATGAGAGAATCAGGTGTTCTTAAAAAGACAGCGTTAGTGTTCGGTCAGATGAACGAGCCACCTGGAGCGCGTATGCGTGTTGCTGAGACAGGACTTACAATGGCTGAGTATTTCAGAGATGAGAAACAGAAAGATGTGCTTTTATTTATTGATAACATCTTCCGTTTCACACAGGCAGGTTCAGAGGTTTCAGCACTTCTTGGCCGTATGCCTTCAGCCGTAGGTTACCAGCCGACACTTGCAACTGAGATGGGTGAACTTCAGGAGAGAATCGCATCGACAAAGAACGGTTCCGTAACATCAGTACAGGCTGTATATGTACCAGCCGATGACCTTACAGACCCGGCTCCTGCAACAACATTTGCACATCTTGATGCGACAACGGTATTATCAAGAAAGATTGTTGAACAGGGTATCTACCCGGCTGTAGACCCGCTTGAGTCATCATCAAGAATACTTGAGGCAGACATAGTAGGCGAGGAGCATTACAATGTGGCAAGAGAAGTTCAGGGAATTTTGCAGAAGTATAAAGAATTGCAGGATATTATCGCAATCCTTGGTATGGAAGAACTTGCAGACGAGGATAAGACGGTCGTATTCAGAGCAAGAAAGATACAGAAATTCCTTTCACAGCCATTCCATGTAGCTGAAAACTTTACGGGTATCAAAGGTGTTTATGTGCCAATCGAGGAGACAATCCGTGGATTTAAGGCAATCCTTTCAGGAGAGATGGACGAGTATCCTGAAAATGCTTTCTTCAATGTCGGAACGATAGATGATGTAAAAAAGAAAGCAGAGACTATGAAAGACGCAGAGTAAATATGATTTTCGTGTGAAACTTAAAGGTAAAGATTTAATGTCGGTTGTATTGGCAAAACAAAAGTAAAGGTTTTTTGCAGGATTATACCGGTAATACAAAATTTATTCGGTATTATTAAAATTGACTTGCATGAGGTCTTGGATTTTAAGGTTTTTGCACAGAAATGAGGTAATATGGCTAATTCGTTTTATTTAAAAGTTATATCTGCAAACAGAGTATTTTTCTCAGGAAAATGCGAGTCTGTAGTAGTACCTGAATTTGACGGAGAAAAAGAAATCCTTGCTCACCATGAAAATATGGTAATCGCCATCAACCGTGGGGATATGCGTTTCAAACCGGAGGGCGAGAGTGAGTGGCAGGAAGCTGTTGTAGGAATGGGACTTGTCGAGATAATGAATAACCGTGTGACTTTGCTTGTGGAAACGGCAGAGCATCCGGAAGAAATAGATATGGCGAGAGCTCAGGAAGCGAAAGAGAGAGCCGAGGAACAGATGCGTCAGAAACAGAGTATTCGTGAGTATTATCATTCCAGAGCTTCACTTGCAAGAGCGATGGCACGTATCAAGGCGGCAAGTGCAAAGAAATAAAGATATAAAATGATGCAATGGTAAAAAGCAGAAAGTAATGTAGTAATCCGTGGCATCAATGATAGTAAATATATATTACGATTTTGCATCATAAAAAATATTATGTTGCATATAATGTTGTATGTGGATAACGAAAATATGAATAAATAATCCGGTTTTAAAACAACCACACTAAACACTCCTAATAAGAGCAGGCAGTTTTTATATGCCTAATCTTACCGGGAGTGTTTTATTTTGGAATTTTTTATATTTTTTGCAACAAATCTCAAAAAACACTGTCTTATATTATAACAGACAAAAAGTGTTACTGTTCGCACTTAAGATGTGGACGGCAGCAGACAGGCAGCTTGTTAGTCTTTTAACAGAGCGGATTGCTAGTATTCGCTCGACTTAAACATAATGTAATCTCGAAAATCTTTGTTCAGAAGATACCGGGAGTACATCATATAAGAATGGAGGGTTATTATGAGAGAACATAAAAATATAGAAAAAAGAAATCTCTATGATAAAAAGTTTTTGAAAAGGCTGATGATGTTTGGTGTTGTTACGGCGGCAGCAGTCACCATATTTACGCAGACTGATAATGCTTCAGCGGCGAAAAAGAAAACAAAGCAGGCAGATAATAATGTAACTATGAACTTAAAAAATGGTGTGCTTACCATAAAAGGAAAGGGGGATATGAAAAAGTCTGTATCTGCTACAGCTTATAAAGGAAAAAATATTAAAAAGGTTGTAATTAAAGAAGGTGTTGTATCATTGCCGGATAACGCATTTAAAGATTGTAAAAAACTAACAAGTGTGAAAATATCATCTACGGTAAAAAATATCGGGGTAAGTGCATTTGAAAATACAGCAATTAAAAATATAACCATACCCAAAACAGTTAAAAAGCTTGGTGATTATATATTTAGTGGATGTAAAAATCTTGAGAGTGTTACGATGCCGGGAAATATAAAAGTAAAAGAGGTATGGCCTTATGGTGTGGAGGCCGATTATACTCCACGCTCACTGTTTAGCAGAGGAGCAGGTGCTTCTGCTAAACCACTTAAAAATGTCAAATTTACGACAGCTCTTGATCTTGGTGTTGCAAACAGAATGGGTGACTGTGAAAACTTTGAAGTGTCAGAAGGTGACAAAAATTACAAGAGTGTGGATGGAATGATATATACAAAAGACGGTAAGACACTTGTAAGAATACCATTGGGAAGAAAAAAAGTTATTATTAATGATGGTTGTACCACAGTTTCAACAGGAAGTTACAGTTATTATGTAGATATTGACTGTAAACAGTTGAGTGAGATTGTGTTTCCAAAGACGGTCACTAAAATAACGGATGATGTATATGATGGGTATTATGATTATGGTTATGACAGCGGTCATGAACATTATTATGGCTGCAAGGATATAAAGGTCAGTTTAAATATGGATAATCTCGACAGAGAGTCAATACATAAGTTATGGCTTACAAATAAGTATTGGAGAAATTCATTAAAGGATGAACTGATAAGAAAAGGTTTTGCAAAATTAAATGAGGAAAATGAGCGTATGCTTATGTTTGATGACGGTTATCTGTGTGCTTATCTTATGAAAGATGACAGCAGTCCGGATGACAGTTCGACTTGGGAGACGATAGATGGTCTTGTAATCCCTGATAATGTCAAGACAATAGGAACAGAAGCATTCAGGGGATTTTTTGTAAAATCTTTAACGGTGGGAAGTAGTGTTCAATATATAGAAGATAATGTATTTTCAGCGGAATTTATTCCGGAAACATATGAGTATTTTGCAACAGTTTATATAAAAAGACCTGATATAGTAATATCAGACAAGGCATTTAATGAAAATGATAATATTAAGATTGTGATGGGATAGGTTGTTTAGCATAGAAAAGAGGGTTATTATGAGAGAAAAAAATTATTTTAGTAGAAGAAAAAAATTATTAAAGAATTCAGTAGGTATTATGGGAGCAGTCTTTGGTCTGTGTATATGTGTGGGATTTTCAATGCCTGAAACTGCATCAGCAAAAAAGGTCAGTTCAATATTAAAAAATGGTGTGTTTACGGTTACAGGAAAAGGAAAGATGCCTGAAAGTGCCATGCCAAAGGCTGCACAGAAAAAGAAAATAAAAAAGGTTGTTATTAAAAAAGGCGTGACAGAACTTCCGGAGGATGCATTTAAGGATTGTGACAGGGTGACTGACATATCAATAGCATCATCTGTTAAAAAAATTGGGGCAAAGGCATTTTTTAATACGGGAGTAAAGAAAATAACAATTCCTAAAAAGGCAGTAAATCTGGGTTATGGTTTGCTTCAAAATTGCAAAAATCTTCAGGAAATAACGATACCGGGTCATTTCAATGCAACGGAACCTGAAAAAGCGGCAAATAAAAAAGATACAATTGGAACTTTAATATTGGGAAAAGGAAATCTAAATATTGTTAAAAAAGTAAAGTTTTCAACAAATTTTGATGGAAATTGTCACAGCTTACTGAGTGATTGCGAAAATTTTGAAGTGTTGGGGACAGACCCTTATTATAAGAGCATAGACGGTTGTATATATTCAAAGGACGGAAAAACCCTTAAGGTTGTACCTTATGGAAAGAGTGAGATTGACATTGCAGAAGGTTGTGAGGTGGTCGATACAAGAAGTTATACTTATAAAGCTGACGGTGATGTTGACGGAAAATTTGTGGTGAGTATATATAGCGGATGCGGACAGATAAAGAAATTTGTGTTTCCATCGACATTAAAAAGTCTTAAAGAACAGGACTTTTATAGTATTCCGGGCGTAGGCTCAAAAAAGTGTACGGATATTGAAGTTGAGTTTAAAACAGATAAACTTGATTTAAATACTATCAAGACTTTGTGGGATTCATATTATATCTGGAGAAAGTCACTTGCAAAAGAGCTGGTAAGAATGAATTATGCCACAATAAAAGATGATATGGTAATTATTCTTGAGGATGGAGGATTGTATGGTTATATCGGAGAAAAGGAAAATGCAGATATAATAATTCCTGATGAAGTGAAATATATACGCAAAAATGCGTTTAATTCATTATCGGATGCGACGGCGTGCAAGTTTTCAATAAGGTCAGTAGTGCTCAACGATAATGTAGATACTTTGCAAAAGTACGCATTTGCAGGAAATAAGGAGATAAAAGTTTATACAAAGAGAGCCATAGAAATAGAGGGATTTACTTTTAAAGACTGCGGAAAGTATCAAATTATAAAATGGAACAATAATTAAAAATCATATGATTATGGCAGGGTAGTGGATAAAGTGCAATGGTGTCCGCTGCCCTGTTTGGAAATGGAGAACTGTTTGAAAAATAAGGTTTTGCACTATGCACAAAATGTGTGCAGAAATGGAGGTTATTATGGGAAAAGAAAAAAGTATTGAAAAAAGAAAATTTTATGAAATAAAGTTTTTGAAAAGACTTATGATGTTTGGAGTTGTTGCGGCGGCAGCAGTGACAATATTTATGCAGACTGATAATGCTTCGGCGGCAAAGAAGAAAACAAAACAGACTCAGGAATATGTATCTATGAGTTTGAAGAAAGGTGTGCTTACGGTAAAGGGAAAAGGGGAGATGGGAGACCCTATAGAAACTACCGTATATGAGGAGAAGATTATAAAAAAAGTTGTTGTAAAAAAAGGTGTTATATCGCTGCCGAAAAATGCGTTTCAGGGGTGTAAAGAATTAAAAAAAGTAATATTGCCCAATACATTGAAAAAAATAGGAACCCGTGCATTTGCAAATTCGGGAGTAGAAGAAATAAATATTCCAAAATCAGTGCAGAGCATTGGCGCAGAAGCCTTTTCAAATACTAAAATAAAAAGTATTACTTTGCCAAAAACATTGAAAGAACTCGGCGTATATGTATTTTACGGCTGCAAAAAACTTGACAATATTACAATGCCCGGAAAAATAAAGAATATAGAGCGGATATATTCGGAATGTGAAGACGATTATCTACCAAGTGCATTTTTTGGCGGAACATCACATTCACTTAAGAAAGTAAAATTTACAACGGCGGTTGATTTTGACATTGTAAGCAGAGTCGCACAAAGTCAAAATTTTCAGGTTGCCGCAAATGACCCGAAATATAAGAGCGTGGACGGAATGATATACACAAAAAACGGCAGGACACTGGTGGGAATACCATACGGAAGAAAAAAGATAGCTATATCAGATAAATGTACTGCTGTTTCTACGAAAAGTTATTGGTATGGAATAGAGACACAATGGAAATGGGGAGAAATAATATTTCCAAAGACAATTACCAAAGTAATCGATGAGTGGAATGGAGAGCTTTTTGATTACGGTTACACAGACGATACATATGCCGGCAATAAAAAAGAAATAAAAGTGATATTAAATATGAAATATTTAGACAGAGACTCCATAAAAAATTTATGGCAGTCAAATAGCCGTTGGAGAAATTCTTTAAAAGATGAGTTGATAAGAAAAGGACTTGCGAGATTAAATGAGGAAAACGAGCGTATGTTGATGCTTGAAGACGGCTATCTGTGCAGTTATCTTGTGAAAGATGGGGTGGATATTAATAATTATAAAACATGGGAAATCGTAAGCAGGCTCGTAATCCCTGATAATGTCAAGACAATAGGAAGTGGAGCATTTAGACAGTGTTATGTAAGGTCTTTAATACTGGGAAATGGTGTGATGTATATAGAAGATAATTCGATACAGGCTGAACCTGATTAGGAGCCGGAGGCATATACAGGCTCTACAAAGATTTATGTAAAAAGACCTGACATAGCCATATCAGATAATGCGTTTATTAATGGAGATAAAGTTAAGGTTATCATATCATAAAAAACATTTTGGAATTGTGAGAATTATGAGATAATAATTAGGCAGAAATCATACAAATTTAAAAAGAGAGCATTGCAAGCTATACTATAGAAAATGTAAGGGTTGCAATGTTCTCTTTTTTTAATGTTATAGGAAACTTCTCGTTTCCCATAACATTAAAAACACTCCGTGAGGATGCGCATTTCGCGGAAAAGAAATAAATGCTACGCATTCCGCTCAAGCGCGAAAGAGTCGCAAGCGACTCTTTGTTATTACAAGACAGACTTGCTGTTTAACTTTATTTTAAACAAGAGAATTTTGGAGTTGTTATATCAGGAATTTTTCCATTCCTCAATCACACAGGTATGGTGTTTTTTATCTGAACCATCAGCATTATAATTGATACTCACTAAAAGAATTTTGTCACTGTATCCGGATAATGCTCCATGATATTTTTTCTCTTTTATCTGTTTAATAGCAGTTTCGGCTGACTGATTATATTTAAGTTCAACAATCATTGCGGGTCTGAAACCTGCATTTGACCTCGGAATAAATGCAAAATCGGCAAAACCTTTACTGGCAGGCATCTCACGGACGATATTGTAATAACCCGGTGCAGTAAAATATGCCATTGTAAGGACACAGCTCAGGGAGTTTTCGTCGTTGTACTTAAGAACTGATGTGTATGTGTCATGCGCCTGTTCTATCAGTTCGGCAAC
>JBNMLR010000030.1:0-11964 GCA_050874945.1 Butyribacter sp.
CATTTCTTACATTCATAAACCTGCCAGCGAGCTGTCAGTCGCTGCTTTGCAGCTTTTGTTTATTTCATTTCAGAAATGAAAGGCTATTCTACCATAAAAAGGTACTTAACAATACAATGAACAAGCTCATTGTAGTGCTAATTATCTTTTTATGGCTGAACTGTTACAACTTTTTCAATTTTTTTCAAAAAAGCTTGCTTATTCCCTAAGGTTATATGGTAATTTTATTACAGATACCAAAAACAACAGTTTAATATCAGTCAGAAATGGGGGATTATTATGAAAATCAAAGAATTATCAAATTTACTTAATGTCAGTCAGAAAACCATACGCTACTATGAAGATTGCGGATTTATTGTGCCACCTACACAAAATAAATCAGGCAGGATTTTCAGAGATTATGACGAAGCATCAATAACCCAATTGAAAACAATTATCGGACTGCGCAAACTTCGTTTTTCCATTGACGAAATAAAAGATTTATTTGCTGAGCCGGAAAAACTTGCTGAAATATGCAATACGCACAGAAATAATCTTGAACGCGAAATCGGCGTTATGACTCAGGTATGCAAACTTCTTGATGATGTTGATTATAGCCATATAAATGAAGCCAAAGACCTTACTGAACAAGTTGAAATTCTCCGCCGTGAAACTATACTTGATGACTATTTTTCCGATTATGACCTCAGCACTTTTGATGAACCTTTTACCGATTATGATTTACGCAAACAAAAAAACGACGAACACAAGGAATATTCAAAATTGGTTGCATCCAGCTATTATTTTGCACATCCAAAAGTAAAAAGCAATCTTCAGGGAGGTTCTATAGGAATCCCAAGATAATGTATAATAAGATAGCAGTATAATCAAAAAGAACCATCATATCAAAAGATACAATGGTTCTTTTTTCAAATTGTGTAAATCACACAAAAATTAGTCTGTTGTATAAGGCATAATTGCAACGTGTCTTGCACGCTTAACTGCAACTGTTAAAGCTCTCTGATGCTTAGCACAGTTTCCTGTAATTCTTCTAGGAAGAATTTTTCCTCTTTCAGAGACATATCTCTTTAACTTGTTTACATCTTTATAATCAATTACATCATGCTCTTTATCTGCACAAAAAGCACAAACCTTTTTTCTTCTACGCATAGGTCTTCTTCTTGCGCCATCTCTATCGCTCTTATTGTAAGCCATATCGAAATCCTCCTTAATTTTTCCGTAATGTTTTGATAAACATTAACACTTAAATGGTAATTCCTCTTCGATGGCATCCGGAATGTTCATAAATCCGTCACCTGCTGCCTGAGTAGGTTCCGGTCTTGTTGGAGCTGCTGCCCCAGCCTGCTGGTATCCACCGCCTGCATTCTCTGATGCTGCTGCCTCACTCTCAGCAAATTCCTGTTCCTCTACAACTACATCTGTTGTATAAACACGATTGCCATCTTTGTTTGTGTAGCTTCCTGTCTGAATACGACCTGTTGCTACGATCTTCGTGCCCTGATGGAGATACCTCTCTGCAAACTCTGCACCTCTGCCAAATACTACGCAGTTGATAAAGTCTGCTGTCTGCTCATCTCCCTGGCGTCTAAATCTACGATCTACTGCAAGTGTATATCTTGCAACGGCTGTCTGATTTTCTCCTGCTGAATATCTTATCTCAGGATCTCTTGTCAGACGTCCCATTAAAATAACCTTATTCATGAAGGAAACACCTTCCTTTCTTATGCTTCCTGTCTAACGCATAAGTATCTGAGAACATTGTCCATGATGCGGACTGCCTGCTCAAGCTGTGCAGGAACATCTGCTTCTGCATCAAACTGGATGAAGTAGTAGAATCCTTCTTTCATATGCTGAATTTCGTAAGCAAGTTTCTTCTTGCCCCATTCCTCAACATTTGTAATGTTACCGCCGAATTTTGTGACATATTCTTTTGCCTTCTCGACAGTAGCTACTCTTGCATCGTCCTCGATCTTTGCATTGACAACTAATGCTAATTCATATTTGTTCATAGCTGTCTGTACCTCCTTTTGGTCTCTGGCTCTCTTCATGACGCCGACTTTGCGTGATAATTCAAAATCGATGTGTTTCAACACACTTTGTCCTAACAGAAAAGAGCAAGGAAAAATTTAACGTATCACAGTTTCTTATCATACCATATTTTTTTATCTCATGCAAGCATTTTTTCACACAAAACCTCTAAAACCTTTTTCTACCTGCTTTCTCGGAAGCATAACCTGATGGTCGCAGCCTATGCAGCGAAGTCTTATATCCATTCCGACACGCTTTATCTCCCATGCGTTTGTTCCACAGGGATGCGGCTTTTTCATCTTTATTATGTCGCCTATCTTAAGTTCAACCTTGTCTGCCATCTTTACTACTCCTTCATCTCAACATTTTGGATTTCATTTATCCAGTCATAGTAAGTCGTTGTATCTTTTGTCATAGTGCTCATTTTTATTCTCTTTGCACTAAACAATGTGGCTTTTTGTTTTTGGAACACCGGCACTTCTACCGCCTGCTCAAGTATGTTGTTAAACACTTTCTTATAGAGTTTTTGTTTTCTTCCCATTTTTACTGTTGCATCCGTCTTTTTAAGATACGTTGAAAATTCAGGTATCTTAATTCCAAACATATTTGTCTTTGACATATATTTTTTATAGAGACTGTATCCGTATGATGTATCTGTTTCAGCACACCACAACTGTGCTTTATTTATAAATTTCTTTGAGTTCATCTGTTTTTTTGTTACTGATACAATCTTAAGGTTAAATCCTATATCTTTAAGCAATGCAGATGTTTCACTTATCATCGGATAGAGCACGTTTTTTCTTCCGTTTTCAACATATATTCTATATGATTTAGATGCCCCCACCGGAATACTTTCCAGAACACTGTCTTTAAATGTATATCCTGCTTTTTCAAGATATTTTATGACCGCATCCCTGGCAGCCACCTTTTTCTCCTCGTCAGTCATATCATCATTGCATATTTCTTCGCCATCTGTATTCCTGCTGTATGCACTGACATAATCTTCATCATTTTTATTTAATGAAAGCCATGAGTCTGACGCATACGGATAATTTATTATCTTTACTCCGCCTGCAAGTTCTTCTGACCTCTGTTCTCTCTGTGCACTTATCGCAGTGGCTATTGCTCTCCTGAGTGCCTTTGATTCTTCTGAGTCACCTTTGTTTGAAACACTTACATTCTTTGCGCTTATTCCCACATAACTGAATTTCTTATCAGCAGTAAAACTTGTATTTATATCTGAACCGTATAATTTTCCGTTTGAGTTCGCTTTTGCTATCCACTCAAGGTCATCTCCGCTGATGTTTCTGTCCATTACATCAACTGTTCCCTCCGTCACTTCTGTTACTTCCGCAACATGATTAACGGTTTCTTCATCTGATGAATTTTCATCTTTTGCCTTATCGTCTCCTGCTTTAGCATCTGCATTGTTGTCCTGAGTCTTTGCCTCTTCACCTGCCGTTTCTGCCTTTTTTTCCTCCGCTATCACTTTGGCAACACGCTTGTTTGCCTTTTTAAGAATACCTGACATTTCCTTTATCTGCACAAATGCCGTTTTAGGACAGCCGTTAAAATAAAGCTCATTGTAGGTGTAATAAACTATCTTTTTTTCGTATTTTACATATCTGTACGGTCCTGCTCCCATAGGAGACCTCTTATTTGCACAAACTGATGATATATCACCTTTTTTAAATCCAAATCTGCCTTTTTTATAATTGTATTTTGTCTCGTCGCCATAATAATGCAGCGGACATATCGGTATTTGCAATGCTTTTATCGTATCATCACTGTAACCGTCTGTTGTCAGGGTAAGACTGTATTTTCCGGTCTTTTTTATTCCTGATATTTTTCTGACTTTTTTCTTTTTTCTGTATTTTTGAAGTCCTGTTATCTTCTGTTTACCTATCTTCTCATCGCCTTTATAAGATTTATCACAAAATACATACAATGAAAAGATAACATCATCTGCCGTCACATTTTCACCGTCACTAAAAAGCAGATCATCATCAAGTTTTATCGTATAAACAGTTTTGTTTTTCTTCTTTCTGTACTGAACTGATACATCGGCAGGTCCGTAATAAGTGTACCCGTTGTCATTGTATGTCCTTACCTCACCCTCGATGCCTTTATAAACCGGCTTTCCTGCCCTGTCATTAGTAACAAGGTATGCCTGCGTAAGTCTTACTACTTTTTTGTCACCTGCACTCTTGGCACTAAACGGATTAAAGTTTTTATTTAATCTGTTGCAGCCTATCACTATCGGCGAATCTGCCTGTCCATCACCTTTTCCGCCCGCCTGTGCACTTCCTTTTTTTGTTGAAATAGTCACCTTTGGCTTCGGCTTTGGCTCTTTTTTAACTTTCTTTCCACAACCTGTCATGCCTAATATCATGGAAAGACATAAAATTATACTTATCGTCTGTTTTATTTTACTTCTCATCTTCCACCTCTAAATTTATTTTAACTATACTTAAATCTTCAAAAAAGCAAACGGGTCATTTTTGTCACTGTGAAGAAAATTTATAAGAAGATATGCACCTCTTATAGTCACAATCTCCTCTTTCAATATCTTCTTAACCATTGCCTTATCTGCTATAACCACCTCAATGTCCTCCGATGCTTCATTGCCTGAATTGGACGGCTCGCCTGTGGCAAAACCGAACACGGCAGTATCACACTCATCCGACATACCCTGATTTTGCGTAAACGGTCTTTTAAGACAGTCATCATAATCGGTAAACGGTTCAAAAGTAAGCCCTGTCTCCTCTTTCATCTCCCTTATTGCAGTCTGCTCAGATGTCTCACCCTCATCAATAAGACCAGCAGGAAGCTCATAGATATACTTGTTTATCGGGTATCTGTACTGTCTCACAAGAACAATCTTCTCCGGGTCATCCTTAAGCACCGCATAAATAACCGTACCGTCAGCCTTAAGCTCACCCGTCTGGCACATAAGGTCACCGTCTTTTCTTCTCGTTGCAAAATAATACGGGTGCTCCCTGCCATTTTTATCCACGGCATTTAACTCATACATATTCAAAAATTTATTGTTCGTCTGCTTCTTCATACCTCTTACGTGTTCTCTCTCACTCATAATTAATCTCCTTCTTAAAATTCTACTACACTTCTTATCCAAATTCATATATCTGCGAAACTTTATTTAGAATTAAATTGTATAGCTATAACAAATAATGTTAGCAGTGTACTTTGTCATCGTCAGCATTTAATCAGCGTCTTTTGCTGATTTATGTGCTGCTACGAATGACAAGTAGCGAGAGCGTGCCTGCGTTATTATTTGTTATAGCTGTTCAATTAACACAACATATAATCCGTTTCGCAGATACAAATCAGTGCATAATAATGTCCGCATATCTTCCATTAGTCACTTTCACAAGGTCATCCGGCTTCAAGATTATCTGGAGCCCTAATCTTCCTCCGCTGACAATTATCTTCTCATGCTCTTTTGCACTCTCATTTATGACCGTCGGATAATTTTTCTTCATTCCTATCGGTGTGCAGCCGCCTCTTATATATCCCGTAACGGCATTTATTTCTTTTACGTGCACCATCTCGATATTCTTCTCGCCGACTTCTTTCGCAGCTTTTTTCATGTTTATCTCCTTGTCAACAGGAATTGCAAAGACATAATATTTGCCGCTTTTTCCAACCGTAACGAGCGTCTTAAAACTCATATCATAGCTCTGTCCAAGCATATCTGCTATCGACACACCATCCTTAAAATCATCACATTCGTATTTTTTAAGCTCATATTCAATCTTATTTCTGTCAAGAATACGAACTGCATTTGTCTTGACTTCCTTACCCATTTTATCTCACGCCTTTCAATTTTATTGATAATACCTTTATTTTATCTGAACGCACTGTAGGAACTGCCCTTTTTCATTGCTTTTCTGCAATCCGAAAGTTCGCTTACCGTCACAAGCTGGTACCCTCTTTTTACAAGTGTCGGTATTATCTTTTTCGATGCATCTGCCGTACTTTTGTATAAGTCGTGCATAAGAACAATATCACCATCTTTAATATTTTTCAAGACGGCATCTGTCACTATTGCAGCATTTCTGTTCTTCCAGTCATTTGTATCAAGCGACCATATGATGACCGGTGTGTTTATTATCTTATCAATAACAGCACTGTGATTTCCTCCTGGCGGTCTAGTGATGATAGTCTTTTTTCCTATTACTTTTTTAAGAGCATTATTTGTGCCGTTTATCTGTTTTCTTATCTCTGCCCTGCTGCATCCGGTAAGAATTTTATGCTCATATGTGTGGTTTCCTATCTCACAACCCATCTTGTCAATCTTTTTAACGATACTCTTATACGATGCTATCCTGTTTCCAACTTCAAAAAATGTTGCAACTGAATTATTCTTTTTCAATGTATTAAGAATGGAATTTGTATTTTTCGACGGACCGTCATCATATGTAAGTGCGACGAGTTTCTTTTTTGTATCAATCTTTCTATACAATGCCCCGGATTTTCTAAAATAGCACATATATCTGCCTATCTTTTTTTTGCTGCATACCTTGACACCGTTTTTGCCAAAATAATACTTCTTCCCGTTTATATTTACAAATCCTGTGTACATCACACCACTGCTTGTAAAATAATAACCTTTTCCGTTAATATTTTTATAACCAATCGCCGCTGCTCCATTGCTTTTGAAGTAGTATTTCTTTCCGCCTATCTTCATCCACTTATTTTTTACCATTTTTCCATCTTTATAATAATACCTGCCATTTGCATTTACAACAAATCCGTTCTTACTGCTGTTAGGACTTTTTGTCGGCTTTACTGTCGGTTTGATAGTAGGCGCAATTATATAAGTTGGCTTTATCGTCGGTGCTATTATGACACCGCCCGATGTTGTTTCAGACGGCTCTGCCGCCCCCGGTGTCGCTGTCTTTGCAATCGGCAGTTCTGTCTGTATAGCCGCATCACTTGCCACCTGCGCCGTATTTACCATTTTTTCATAGTATGCCATGATATGTTTTGGCGATATTTTTTTATTAAAGCCGCCACTTACCGTCACGACCATTGCAATGCACAATGCAAAGCATATTATTTTTTTCTTTCTATTCATAAAATTCCTCCTAAAATCAAAGTCAGGCGGATACTCGCAATCCGCTCTGCTATTTACAAATTTCCACCTGCCACTTATAACTCTACGCAATAGAAGCCGGGAACTTCCTTGATAGTATTAAAATCAACTCATTAAAACATAAGCTGACAGCCACTGGCAAATTTGTGCAATATTTATCAGCCAGCACTTATTTTCTTAAAAATCAAAATCTCCTGATACATCGGTCAGCATAAATTCCACAAGTTTATCCGTATCGTCAAAAATAATACTTCCAAGCCACAATTTGACTGTCATTGCCGCTAATGACGATACAGGTAATACCTTAAAATTTAATTTATCATAAATCTTTACACTGTCATAATCAACGCTGTCACCCGCCCCATATATAAATACAGGGATTTTTCTTCTTAGTGTTTCATCCGCAAACTCCTCAAGTCCCGGATTTTTGCTGCACATAGTCCCAGAATGGTAAGTAAGATGAAGAACTGCTTTCACATCATCAGACAAAAGTCCGTATGCCATGCCCGGAAAAGGCTTTATAATCTGTATGTCCGAAAAGCTTTTATCTGTATCTGCCTTTTTCAATATAATATCGGCTATATCAGGATTTTTAAACATTGTAAGTTTTTCTTTTGTATTTTTGACAAACTTACCATCTTTAAAACAACCATACTCAGAATTTTTCACGCTGAATACATCATCAGTGTATGCCCCGTGCTCCATCACTCTTGTACCACGATGAATACGCGGTATATCACCTGTATTATAATAGGAAACAAATACTCCGTTTCCATATCCTCCTTTGATAAATTCCACGGCATATGTGAAATTGATAAGCCCGTTTGCACGCCTGTCCTCAAGCACATAGTTTGATGATACAAGAACTATCGGCATTGATACATCGTCAAACATATAGCCAAGCATCGCCGAAGTGTATTGCAATGTATCAGTTCCGTGCGTAATGATTATCCCATCGTATTTTTTCGACTCAATCTGTTCTTTTATATATTTTGCAAGAAAAAGCATAGTTGAACAGGTGTTATTCTCACTCAACTCCTGATATGGTGACTCCATAACAAACTCCGTTTCTTCAGTTCCAAGTCCCGCAAACAATAAATCTGCACATTCATTATCCAAAGCCTCTCCTGCATTGTTGCTTTTCATCTTCTCCCCGTACATATTAATAAGCCTGTATTTTTTATCAGCATCAGGTACGGCATAGCCGTCTGTAATCGTACTTCCAATAGTTCCACCGGTAAAAGCAACCAATATCTTCAAAATCCAAACCTCCGTTTTTCGCTTTTTAAGATATTGTAACCTATTTTCAGCAAAAGGTCTAGTCAAGCGGATATTCGCAATACGCTCTGCTACTTGCTTATAACACCATTAAAAATTAACTTTTTCTAATCATTCCAAATATTTACTTAATCATGCACAAATCCACTTGTTTTGATTTATTTTTGTGGTATATTTGTATATATCAATATAGGTATCTGCGAAACTGTCACAATATATGATTAGTTTCGCACTTAACTGATATATCAATTTTTTGGAGGTAGCATTTTGAGTAATAATATTTTAGCAAATTTAGAACCAAAATCAGTATTTAATTATTTTGAACAGATATGCTCTATCCCACACGGTTCAAGAAACACTAAGCAGATAAGTGATTTCTGCGTTTCTTTTGCCAAAGAGCACAATTTAAAATATTCACAGGACGAGTCTAACAATATCATTATCTGGAAAGACGGAACAAAAGGATATGAAAACTCTCCATCCGTTATCATTCAGGGACATCTTGACATGGTATGCGAGAAAGAGCATGACTGTGACATAGATTTTGAAAAAGACGGTCTTTCACTTATCGTTGAGGGTGATGATATTCATGCCGACCGCACAACTCTCGGCGGTGATGACGGTATCGCTGTTGCTTTTGCACTTGCAATCCTCGACTCAACAGATATTCCTCATCCTCCTATCGAGGCTGTTTTTACTATTGATGAAGAAATCGGCATGCTCGGAGCAGCAGCTCTTGACTGTTCTCCTTTGAAATCAAGAATAATGTTAAATCTTGACTCCGAGGACGAGGGTTCACTTCTTGTAAGCTGTGCCGGCGGTGTTTCTACTACTGCACATCTCCCTCTCACATTTGAAAAAACAGGCGGACTTATGGCAGAGATTACAATCTCCGGTCTTGTCGGAGGACATTCGGGTACAGAGATAAACAAAGACAGGGCAAACTCAAACAGACTTATGGGAAGAACTTTATATGCTCTTTCTAAGAAATATGATTTTAGTCTTGTGAGTGTCAATGGCGGTCTTAAGGATAATGCCATCCCTAACAAGACAACTGCTGTTCTTGTTCTTGCCGATGCCGGTGTAAAAGACGATTTTGCTTCTTCAGTCTCAGAAATGAACGATACTTACAAACATGAATATGCTGTCACAGACCCGTCACTTTCAGCCACGGTGTCATTTAGCGACAATACTTCCGCTGATGCAATGACAAAACAGTCTACTAAGGCATTTATCACTGCACTTGTAAATCTTCCGGGTGGTGTTCACCGCATGAGCCATGATATTGAGGGACTTGTTCAGACTTCACTTAACATGGGAACATTGAAAACTACCGAAAACGAGATGCAGGCAAGTTTTTCTATCAGAAGCAGCGTTAGCAGCGAAAAATTCATGCTTATGGATATGATTTCATGTCTTATGGATTCACTCGGCGGTTATATCACAAACTTTGGCGAATATCCTGCATGGGAGTTTAAAAAGGAATCACACCTCAGAGATGTAATGTCAGAAGTATTTGAAGAACAGTACGGTTATAAACCTGTTATCAATGCACTTCATGCCGGTGTTGAATGTGGTCTTTTCTCTGAAAAACTTCCGGGACTTGACTGCGTATCATTTGGTCCTGCAATCTATGATATTCACACGGCAAAAGAAAGACTTTCAATAGAAAGCGTCCAGAGAACATGGAAATTTACACTTGAAGTTTTAAAACGACTTAAATAATCATATATCATTAAACTTTAGATTTAATATTGAATTTAATCATAAAATAAAGAGTCCCCATTGGTTGAATCCAATGGGGTGGGGTTGAGGGGTATATCTCTTCGTTGCTCTGTTGCAACTATGTCATTAGCTTATTTATGTGTCAGATTTTTATCTCTTATCTCTCTGACAATTATTATTATACACACTTTTTCAGAAATTGCACCCCCTTTGTAAAATAAGACAAGTTTTTGTAAAATATTACATTTTTCTTACTTTTTCGGATACGATCGACTTACGAAAATATACATTTTCTCAGGTGAATTTGTGATACTATCACCCGATTTTGTACGCATTGTATTTCTCCAGTAATATGTCCGGGTGATAGGAAAGTTTTGCTTTTCTTAAGCCTTCCTCTCCGTCATCTTCTTCTCTGTTTACATATTTATAATCCTGACATTCATGCAATACAAACTGTTTATTTATCATAGGATAGGCACCCTGAACATCGGCATATGCCTTTTCAAAATGAACAACAAATGTATCGTCACTTAACGGCTCGCCAATCTCAAACGCAACGACCTCACCGTATTTTTTCAGCACACCGCCGACAAGTCCAAGCCTTTTATAATCAATCAGTGCACATTTTACAACATCATATTCATCCTGTACTTCCTGGCTCCATGCATCATCATCATACTTTTTCTGAATCCAGTTATTGTTCATATCTATACATTCATGCACATTTTCACTGCTAAGCGTTTCATATTCCCAATCGTCATCATCCATAAATCTCGCAATATGATTTCTCTTGCCATGAAATTTCTTTCCCGAAAGGTTTGTGAGGTGCTCAGTCTCATAGATATAATCAAACATATCCCTGTCAGCTTCATATCTGAAATGCTTCGGATACCATTCCTTAAGCTGTTCAACTTCGTAATCGAGCAGTCCGTAAAGGTGTATCTGCTCCCCCTTAGCCTGCCCATATAAAAACAACTGCTCCAGTGCTTTCTTTTTATCTCCGTTTCCTATTGGAAAAACATACATGGCATCATTCTCAGAATAATATCTCAAAAGGACACAATCACCCTCCTCGGCTATCTGTGTCGGAAAATATTTTCTCCACAAATAATTATTGGCAAAACAAAATTCGCAGGCTTTTTTATTATCTTCCTTAAACTTTTTGTCAAGCCATTCTCTGTCACTAAGTTCTATATCTCTGAATATCATTTCAATATCTCCGTTCTTTTTCAGGATTAACTCCTTAAAATGAGTGTTCCCGCTTTTCCTCCATTATATTATAAACTCCCACTGTCATTTAAACAGTTTTATTTAACGCCATTATTAAACATACCACTTTAACAAGATTTAGACAAGTTATTTAATTTCTGCCGCTTTAGTTTACCATAAAAACATAAAAATCGGTAAAACATGAAAAAAGTATGGTTTTCCATAATAGAAAAATAACTTCTTATTTGTGTATAATATCACTCGCTGAAAAGACGAACCGAAAATTAAATAAATAAAATAAGAAGTTTTTTCAAAAAGATATATAAGGAGATATTAAATGAGTAAAAGTAAAATCGATGAACAAATGAAAAATCTACCAATCAAGCGCAAAATGAAAAGATCACTTGGAATTGTAACGCTTGCAGCGACAATCATTGGTATTATCTTATTACTTGGAATGATATACATTTCCTCTAATATCAAGGGGATTTTTCAGGGGCCGATGACGAACATCAGTGATGTTGGTGATGTAAAATATGCACTGACAGATTTGCAGAGAGCGATTAACCGATTGATTGCCGAAGGTGAAGATGTCATGGTAAAAA
>JBNMLR010000031.1:0-11928 GCA_050874945.1 Butyribacter sp.
CCCCTATGGGGTATTTGCAAATCGTAAATTATCACATTGATATGGATATGTCAAGATATATGAATTAGTTATTTCCATTTGGGATAATTTTATTTCTAAAAGGGATAGTGTGATGAAAAAATAAAAATTTCCCATGATATGCACCTCTTTTAGCATACATCATAGGAAATTTATGTTTATCTTATATTTGAGTTTTGTTTCAGAATTGTTAATTCCTGCATAAATGATTTATTATGTGCTCCACTTTAAGAAAGAAAGTGCATACACACTGTATTTACTATTATGCTCATATATTGCTTATTTTAATCACTACAGAATTTCACTCCTCTCATTCTGTTAATGCAGCATATCGCATCAATATTTCGTATTTCTTCATACCACCTGTCTTTTCTCGTAATCATCATTGCAAATTCATTGTTATTTTTAGACTCATTTGCAAAGATTTGCTCTACAGCCAAACTAACATCTTTTTTCAACTCATCATTATCAAGCTTAGCTAACAGTTTTTCCATTACGAAAGCCAATGAATTCAATTGCTCATTTGTAGTAATTGTCGTTAAAGACATCACATCTGCCGTATAATTATCCAGCACGATTTTTCTATTATTTTCTGCGTGTACAGTCCTAAAGAAACAATTTTCCATAGAACCTATCCTACTTTTTATTTTTCTGTCTTTTGTCCAATTACAAATACCATCATCAATATGTATTTTATCTGTTTTTTCAACATTGTCAGATATATCATATAATTTATAATCTTCCGTTAATAATATTTTGTCAGCATAATTAAAGTACTCGCTTATTGCACCTATAACCATAATAACTGCAATATTCATTTTTTTCGTAAGTTCATCAATTCTATCTGTTAAAGGTATAATCGGTTCATTATTTATAATCTTCCTCATTATTTTATCTCTTACCATAAAGTTAGTAGCCGATTTATCTTCATCAATCAATAACAATTTACTTCCCGCATACACCGCTTCTATTATATTTGCAGCTTGTGATACACTTCCACTAGCGTGTTCAGTCGAAAAGTCCTCTATACTTTCTTCAGAAATTTCTTGTTTAAAGAACGGTGACATATCAAGATTATTAACTACCCTTCCGTCTTCTGCATATACCTTCAACGCTGTTTCTTCGGTAATCACATATTCCCTGCCATCCCCTTCAACATGATTATATATTCCGCTTTCTATAGCATCAATAATGGTCGTTTTACCAGAATATCCTCCTCCGGTTATAACCGTCAGCCCTTTAGCAATAACCATTCCAGTTAGGATTTCACCTGACTTTAATTTTATTGTGTATTCCATCGTACTTGGTGCCTGAAAAGGAGTCGCATCTGTTTTTGATACATTATTTTCCTTTTCTCTCGGTAAAATACTACCATTTTTTATAAAACACACATAGTCATTATCTTTCAAATATTTTCTTATCTCGCACTGATTAATATATATTTGAGATTTCTTATACAATCTGTTCACATCAAAATTCTCCACCCATACATCTAAAAGTTTAAGCAACTCTGTTATCAATCTGCAAGATTTTTTTCCTGATACGGCTGCAACACCAATCAGCGGAAAACGACACCACATTTTCAAAACAAATTTACCATTATTATATAACACGCCAGTTCTTCTTACTATTTTGTTATTAACTGACTGCATTCTTATATCACCTTGTGCACGAATCTCTTTTGATTCATTACACATACTTTTTCCATATTCATTTACTATAGGCGATAATTCTCTTAGTATATAGTCCTCAGCAAAAACAGATATCTTGTCTAGTTTCATTATATCTATTTTTAAAATTTCAACCGGTACATTAATATACATATTCATTATTTCTGGAAATCTATAGTTTATACATTCAAACCTCAATGTAATACCATTGTAATATTCATATACATCACTTGCCAAACTCTGAAATGATGATTTTTTATTTCCGTTTATATCTTTTCTAAGGATTTTTTTTAAATCATTTACAGTCTTCAATTATTATTTACCTCTTTATCTGATAGTCTTATATACAAAAATCGTTGTTGTTGCTATTGTACCATATTTATCAAATAAAGTCACTGTCTTAAACTCATGTATATATAATTTCTTACGCACTAACATACATATTAACATACATACTAACTTACACACTTTCATGCATATTAACATACGCATATGTACTAACTTACGCACTTTCTTACGCATTAACATACACACTAACTTGCGTACTTTCTTTCATATTAACATACGCACTAACTTGCACACTTTCTTGCACACTAACTTGCACACTTTCTTTCTCAATTATACACAAATTCTTAGAATATTAAAACCACAAAACCTTGATTATCCGCCACAAAACAATCCCCCATATAACAATTACAAGTATCGAATAATACCACTTACATGGTTTTCCATCTTTCCACATATTTTCAGAATGGCTTTTACATTCTTTCCATATCTGCTCGGGTATCAGTTTTATCGTTATTATTATCAAAAAAGGCAGTATAATTATGTCGTCCAAATACCCAAGCACCGGTATAAAATCAGGTATCAAATCTATTGGAGATAAGGCATATATTACAGTAATAGCTGCAAATACTTTCGCAAATATGGGAGTTCTTTTATCCTTTAATGCCAAAAATACGACTGGTATATCGCACTTCAATCTTTTTGCCCTCTCTTTTAATCTCATATCAAATCCTCTTTTATAACAGTTCAGTCTTTCATTTGTTACATTCATAAAACCGCAAACCCGAAATCAAATTCAATTCTGCGATTGAACAGCATTCTCTTTTTTACTCATATGAATAAAAAATATAACATTCAAAACAATTCCGACAGCCGTTGATGTAGGTGCTGCAAGTCCGATATTTGTAAGGCTTGCGTTAGGCTGGATACTCATGATATATGCCATCGGCAGACGCACCAGAAGTGTCTGTGTAAGTCCCTGTATCATTACCCATAATGTCTTATTGTTTCCGTTAAAATAGCCTACCATACTGAACAATACGGCGGTCACTATCGTTTCCGGTGCAAATCCTTTCAAATATTCAAATCCCTTTTGTATAACTGCGGCATCATTTGAAAAGCACCCTGCAAGGACATCGCCCTTAAACATTACTATACAAAATACAACACATCCAAATGCAACACCGACTCCAATTCCTGTAAACATCGCCTGTCTTGCTCTCTTTTTGTTTCCTGCACCGACATTCTGTGATACGAAAGATGCCATTGACTGCATAAGTGAACTTGGTATCAGCATTGCGAAACTTACTATCTTGCAGGCAACTCCATAGCCCGATGACGCTTCAAGACCAAGTCTGTTTACAAATGCACAGAGTGCCAGAAACGAAAGCTGTGTCAGGAACTCCTGCAAGGCAAGCGGCAGACCGATTTCAAGGAATTTACGGCACTGTTTGTTTAATCCAAAATCTGATTTTGATATTGAAAATGGAAGTTTTTTCTTAACAAGCATCACAATCGCACATACAACACTTACTGCCTGAGCAAGAACGGTTGCGAGTGCCGCACCTGCCGCATCCATATGAAGTCCTGCTACCAGAGCCATATCACCAACAATGTTTACAATGCAGGCAACAAGTACAAATATCAACGGTGACCTGCTGTCACCAAGTCCCCTAAAAATAGCAGCAAGTACATTGTAAGCAACAATAAAGAATATTCCGCTGCCACAGATACGGACATAAACCGTTGTCAGACTGACCGCTTCCGTTGGTGCCTGCATCAGAACTGAAATAGATCTTGCAAAACATACCATAAGAATAAACAAGCCTATTGCTATTATCGTAAACACAACAGCAGCCCCACCAAGCACCTCGCCAATCTGCTCCGTTTTCTTCTCGCCTATGTATCTTGCTATAAGAACCGTGATACCCATAGCAAACTGTGTTACTACAAATGTCACAAGATTAAGCACCTGACTTCCTGTTGATACCGCAGAAAGTCCCGCTGTCGAACCAAATTTTCCAACAACCAAAAGGTCTACTGCACCATAAGCCGCCTGCAAAATAAGTGCTCCTAAAATCGGAAGCATAAACCAGAACAGTTTCTTTAATATACTTCCCTGCGTAAAATCTGTTTTATCATTACTACTCAATTGTAACACTCCTCTCTGACATAACTTTGTAAAGTTTTTCAATAGTCCTTATCGTACATTCCGCATCTTCCTCCGAAATATCTTCCAAAAGCGGAAGTAATCTGTTAAAATACTGTGCATTATATATCTTGGATAATTTTTTTCCATCCTCTGTAACAGTGATATAAGTAACACGACCGTCACTCTCGGATGTCTGTTTGTTAAGATAACCTTTTGTCTGCATCTCTTTTACAGTGCGTGTCACCCCCGGACGCGGAATGTCAAGTGCGTCACTTATATCTGATACTTTTACACTTACACCCTGTTGTCCTAATGACTCAATCACATCCAGATAATGGATATATGACGCTGTAACGCCCTTTGGAAGCGGAGGAAGTAAATCTCTTGACCGCTTTGCCAGATAGCACGCATCAAACATTGCTTTTATCTTTTCGATAGTCATAATAAACCTCTTTCCATGATTTTTAAACAAAAAGTCTATATAATTACCTTTGTTAATTACCTTAGATAACTATATAGACTTTTATTACATTTGTCAAGTTTTAAATGAATTTTTTATTTACTGTTATTAAATATCTTACTGAGTTCTTCTTTATTTTCCTGCAATACCTTTAAAACATATTTATCAAAATGCCTTGCATCTTTTTCACTTGAACCAAACTCATATGTTTCCTGTCCGTAATCCATAACATCAAATCCCGGTATTGCTTTATTTGCTCCATTTGTCCTATAAGATGCTGCATCTGCAAGACTGAATTTCACTTCGCCGTTTTTATAAGACACCTGACTGCTTATATCCGTTCCTGTCGCTTTTGATGCATCCCCGTTTGTCGTCTGTTTTTTTGCTTTGGATTTTGTAACTTTTACAGCTCCATCTACATAAGTACCGTACATTTCGTCAATATACAATGCAAGTGATTCTCCAAAAATTTCCGATGGAACATGACCGCCGTCCCACTGCCATTCAAGTTTTGCATCTGTTCCGCTGTTAAGCCATGCAATCTGCATATTCATAGATGCAAACAGCGACATATCTCCCTCAGCAGCCCCCATCACGATTCGTGTCCATACAGGAGATTTCGTATCTTTATTTCCTATATAATTTAACGGGTCATACAAATCAACAATATTATTTCCGTACTTGTCACCCTTTTGGATTGAAGCAATATCCTCTTTATACGAGCTTAACATTTCATCATAACTGCTATAATTTGACGAGTCCGTTTTACTTCCGGATGCCTGCGTTGTTCCCTCGTCAGGAGTTCCTACTTCATCTCCCATACCGCTTGTCACTGTGCTGTTATCACCGTCCTTTTTATCCGGCAGATTTCCGTCCGGTCTTTTTCCTTTTTTCATATCCCCGTCCGGCATTTGTCCATCTGCCATATTTTTATCAGGTCTTTTTCCATCATGCATTTTTCCTCCCAATGCACCTTTAAATCCCGACTTTTTCGTCTCGCTTTTTGCATATCTTCCCTCAATAAATGCTTTTGCCTTATCTTCTGTAGTCATCTTTGCAACACTCTTATCACTCAACGCTTTTCCATTGCTGTCAAACCATGTCCAACCGTCTGCATATTCAAGATTTTCGAGATACCATTTCAGATTTTGTTGAAACTGTTTGAGATATAATGTAAGATATGTTCCACCATAACCGTTTGTATCTGCATATTTCTTTTTATCATACTCTATTGTCAATGCAACCTTATCATTTTTGTCCCCATCTCCATTGAGGTCAAAACCGACTTTTGACTCCTCCACTTCCAGTTTCTTTGAATTGATATACTCCATATATTCCTGCGACAGATATTTTGCCATCTGTTTCTGAAAATCCGTATTAAAATCATAATCTTTGTCAAGATAATACTCAAAAGCCATTGCCATATCCGCTTCCTGCAAAGATGTTATCGCACTGTAAGCAATACATCCCCAGACACCATCAGAAATCTCACCTTTCTCTGACTGAAGCGTTTCTGAATATGTTCCGTCCTCATTTCTATATATACCAACAGCTCCGGCTTCTACCTCATATACATAATAGTCCGAATTGTCCGATGTGGCTGCCACCATTGACGCATGAGCACCACCGCCCGAACCACCTGTTGAAACAAAATATTCTGTATTTCCAGGCAGATTTCCAAGTACGATATTATACTTTACATATCTTATCGCATTTTTCTGGTCAACAAGGCAGAGCGGTGCATCTCCCGTATAATATGTCTTTCCGTTTTCATCCTCAGCCGTACTCTGCTTACCTCTGTTGCCACACGCTACATTTATATAACCATATGCCGCATTTTGTGAAGATGCCTGCTGGTTCTTTTGTTCACTATACCCCGCCGCTCCCGTATTTATCACAACAGGTGCAGTCTTTGCCGTATATATCTGTCCATTTTCGTTTTTAATTTCTGCGTTTTCATCAATGACAAGTTTTCCATTTACTGCATCCGAATATGATTTTGAAGTGACATCTGCCTCTTTATTTCCATCAGTGTCGATTCCCTTTATATATGCCCCCGGTACATTGACTGAAACACCCTGATAATCTTCTAATTCCGGATTTGCGACCGCACTCGTCACTGACATTGTCCATGAATCCGATTCACTGTCATAACTCCATTTTACATCCTTGTTCTGCGAAAGATCCAATGTCTTTTCTATATTCTCCCTTTCGCTTTCAGTTGTTTCTTTAAGCTCACTTTCAGATGATTTTGTCTCAGATGAGGTCGAACTGTTTTTTTCACTGCCTGAGCACGCAGTAAGTCCGACACACATCGAAGCCGCAACAAATAATGCCGTTAATCTCTTTAATCTCATAATTTATTCTTTCCTTTCTTTTATATCTGCACTTGTTAATACTTTGAACAGATAATAAAATTAAAACGCGTTGAGTGTTCACATCTGTTATTTACCCGCCACTTATTATTACTCTGAACAGATAATAAAATTAAAATGCGTTGAGTGTTCATAGCTATTATTCACTCGCTACTTGTTATTACTTTGAACAGATAATAAAATAAAAACCTTGAAATTTACTTGAAACTTTTAAGGTTTCAAAAAAATTCACAAGGTTTTCACATTTAAAATTGGAAATTCAATATCAAAATAATTCCATCCGTCTTTGCATACAACCTTAATCTCCGCATGATGCTGTCTTGCAATCATCTGTGCAATAGCAAGCCCAAGACCATAGTGGTCTCCTTCTGCCTTAGACGGCTGATAAAATTTTTCAAAGATTTTTTCTCTTTCTTCCTCCGGTATTTCTTTTCCCTGATTACCTATACTTAATTTTGCTTTTTTTCCTCTCCTTTTCAATAAAACACTTATTTTACAGTTCTCTTTTGTATGCTTTACCGCATTCTCCAATAATGCTTCTGTCATCCTTTGCAGCTTATCTTTATTTCCGATAATATATATATCCTCGTCAATATCATCCTCAAACTGCAAGCCTTTCTCAAATGCCATCACTTCAAATTCAAGTGTCGTACCCTCTATACACTCAGTAAAATTTATCCTTTCAGGTTGTGTTTCCTTTTGCTGATATTCAAGTTTAGAATAATCGAGAAGTTCCACAATAAGTTTTCTCATTTTTTCATTTTCTTCTTCGACATAATCAAGATATTTATTTTCCACGCCGCTTTTTTTAAGCATTTTCAAACTTGCTTTCATAACCGTAACCGGCGTTTTTAATTCATGTCCCGCAAACATTACAAATTCATTTTGCAGCCGCATGGCTTCTTCAAGCGGCTCGACCATTCTCTGTGCAATCTTTTGTATTGGCAGAAATAACAGCCCTCCCCCTATAAGCAATAATGCAATAGAAATACATATATATTTCCGTTCTCTCATCATAACGGTGGTAATATCTGCAAATCCTATCAACAAATTATCTTCACTGACTGTAATCTCAAACTGATAATTTTTATAATTACCTGATTTTTTCCCGGTTTTTAAAATACTCTTTGCTATTTTTAAAAGGTCTTTATCTGATATTTTATTTTTCAATGGCACATCAGCCACATAAAATTTTTTATCCGCATCTTTTACAACAAGACAACTGTTGCTCACAACATCAAATTTTGATATATTATTTTCTTTTTTCGGCTTCTCAATTTTTTTCTCAGACAGGTAATTTTTAATTTCTTTCATTTTTGTTCCGTCATCACTCAGATACCCCATCTGAAATTTCATATTCAACATTTTTGAAATGCTCTCCCTGTTGTTTCTGACATATGAAAAATTTAATATTATAACAAACAGCAGTGCGATAATAAAATATATGAGAAATAACAATATGAATATTTTTCTTCTGAATTTTTGAATCATACTTCTCCTCTTAACTGATAACCAATCCCACGGACAGTGACAATTTTCACACAGGTTCCTATAAATTTAAGTTTTTTACGCAAAAATGAAATATATACTTCTTCATTATTATACGCAACATCAGTATCAAATCCCCAAATTCGTATAGTTATCTGTTCTTTGGTAAGCACCTGATTATAATTTTCAATGAAATATTTTAGCAATGTGTATTCCTTAACCGATAACTTTATATTTTTATCAGTCGTAATATTTCTTATGATGTGTGTATCTTCCTCCAATTTGAAATCTTCACATTGCAGACAGTTACTTTCTTTAATTGCAGGCTTCACACCACACTTTTTCAACAGCACATTTACTCTTGCGTCAAGTTCTTCTATATCAAAAGGTTTTGTAAGATAATCCTCTGCCCCGGCTTCAAACCCCTGTAGTTTATCTGAAAGTGCCGTTCTCGCCGTAAGCATAATGACCGGAGTTTGTATTTTTATATCTCTTATTCTCTTTACAAATGAAAAACCATCCATTTTAGGAAGCATAACATCTGAAATAATAACATCAAAAAAGTCTTTCGATGCTGTTTCAAAACCTGACACCCCATCATAACAAAGCACTATCTCAAAACCTTTTTGTTCAAACCAGTCCTTTAAAATCTCTGCCAGATGTACCTCATCCTCAAGAATAAGAATCCTCATAACAAACCTCCAATTTTACGCCCTAACAAATGATTGCGATAATTTTTTCTTAATATCCCTCAATTCATTGTCACCAAAACATCTCTCAGGCAGTATAAATGCCTGCATAGCACCGTAAAATATGTAGATATAACCTTTCTCCTCATAAACATTAACTATATCACTGTACTTAATCACAGTCTCCCCCTGCTCGCAAGTCTCAACAATTCTGTCATCCAAAAACTCAACCGAAGCTTTCTCATGATAAGGCAGCTTTCCGTCTTTTTTCATTTTTATAATGTTCCTTTTAATACTTCTACGCATCATAACAGGCACGATAAACCACCACAAAACAGTTGACAGAACTGCAACAGCAGCAACCGACATGACAAGACCAGTCTCTATTTTGATAATAAACAATCCAAAAACAAAAACAAACATAGCGACAGGAAAAGAAATTCTTGTAGCTAAAAGAGAATACTTTCCAATCTTTGAATGTTTCAGGTATGAATAATTAAATTCAATGTAATCGTTGTCGTTTAAATCAATATTGTATTTCATAAAATTCCTCCTATCTTTTTACTCCAATCCAAATCAAAGAACTTATCAGCAGAAAAAGCGGATAAAACATATACGGAATAATATCAAATGCCGATATACTTTTTCCCAGCTCCGTAACTGCCGATATTGCAACAAGCATCTGTGCCCCGTAAGGCAAAATCCCCTGTGTTATACAAGAAAATGTATCCAGCAGTGATGCAGTTTTTTTCGGTGTGATTTCATATGTCTGTGCCATCTCTTTTGCTATTGGATTTGCCATTACGATAGCCACCGTATTATTAGCGGTCGCTATATCCATAGCACCGACTAAAATTCCCATGCCAAGCTGTCCGCCCCGTTTTCCTTTAAATACATGATGTATTCCCTCTAAAAGTGCATCAAAACCGCCATATGAACGAATCAAAGCACACAACGCAGCTACAAGTACCGCCACAATACAGGTTTCAAACATACCCGATACACCATTTCCCATATTGGTAACAAGTTCCACAGCAGAAGTCTGTCCCGTAACTAACATTATAAATGTTCCTGACACGATACCCGTAAGCAGGACAAGAAACACATTCCAGCCGATTATCCCGCCTATCAGGACAAGCACATACGGTATTATCTGTACCAGATTGTAATTATGATGCACACTCCCGTTTATATCGGTATTCAACGATAAAAATCCGATAATAACAACGGTCACAACAGCCGCCGGAAATGCAATCCAGAAATTCTGCCGGAATTTATCTTTCATCGCACAACCCTGTCCATTACAAGCTGCAATAGTCGTGTCTGAAATAAACGACAGATTGTCTCCAAACATAGAGCCACCCATTACCGCAGCCACACAAAGCGGCACTGAAAAGCCTGAAGCATCTGCCACCGCAACGGCAATCGGTGTTATAAGTGTTATCGTTCCAACGGAAGTTCCCATTGCAACAGACACAAAGCACGCCACGATAAAAAGAACAATGACTGAAAATCGTGCCGGAATTAACTGCAGCATAAAATATGCAACACTCTCAGCACTGTTTCGTCCTACAACACCAACAAACACTCCGGCTGTCAGAAATATAAGCAGCATTGTTATTATATTTTTGTCTGCCATTCCCTGTGCCATGATTTCCAGTTTTTCATCAAAAGATACCTTTCTGTTTTGCAGACAGGCAGTTAAAATCGCCACCAAAAAGGCTACGATTATCGGAATATTATAAAATCCCATTGGAATTTTCATGATATATTCAAATACGATTCCAAGCCCCAGATATAATAGTAAAAATACAAAAATCGGCAAAAGTGCCACCGGATTTGCTTTCCTTTTCATGTTCTATCCTCATTTCTAAATACATTGTGAACTACACACTAAACTAAAACTTCGATAATTCTTGTTTAAATATTTCCGTGTTTTATATTTAACTATTTTTAGGTTGTTCTGTCAAGGATACGATACTACAAAAAAGGAGTCATATATGCCAAATATCTCAGAACCTTACAAATAAAGAAATCAGTCAATAACAAAGTACATTTAGTAATATTATGCAGACATAAAACTTGATATTTCTTGCCTAAAATTTCATTTTTGTGTATATTATTATTAAGAACTACAAGGGAGGAGGTCATTTTTGAATACAGAACTTAAAAATTCAATAACCGCTACTGATAAAGAAGCTCAGTATGATGAAAGTGCAAAAAGACTATTGGGGCAGAAAATCATACTTGCACATATTTTAGCAAAAACAGTTCCTGAATTTACAAATATGAAACCTACTGATATTGTCCCTCTCATAGAGGGTGAACCGTATATCAGCTCTGTTCCCGTTGACCCCGGACTTACGAACACCGAAAAAGAAGTAAACGGCAAACGCATTACAGGTGAACTGGCAAACACTGACAAAGAAGTGAATGGTAAACGCATTGTAGGTCTGAACAGTGAAAATACTGAAATCAACGAGGGCATGATTAGATTTGACATTATCTTTTATGTATGGATGCCGTCAAAAAACAACAAAGCAAACAGCAATACAACAGACAAAGAAAGCAGATTATCACAGATAATCATAAATGTGGAAGCTCAAAAGTCTGAACCACAAAAGTACGATATTCTAAACAGGGCAATATTGTATGTGAGTAGAATGATTTCCTCACAAAAAGGGCGTGATTTTGAAAATTCCGACTATAATAATATTAAACAGGTGTATTCTATCTGGGTTTGCATGAATATGCCCGAAAACAGCATGAGTCATATTCATCTTACAAAAGA
>JBNMLR010000032.1:0-11854 GCA_050874945.1 Butyribacter sp.
ATAAGGATGTTTACAAGATTTTCAGAAAAGAGTTTGGACTCAGGCACCAGCTTTTGCATGCATGGAGACTTGAACTTGGAAATGATGAAAAAGTACCTGAAAAATACAGTGATAAGGTTTTTGAAGCGGCACTGCCCGATGAATTTTTGAACAGTCTGAAGGGTATCGGGATAGACAGTCGGGATTTTTGCAAGTAGAGAGTCATGATGTTATGAGTAGCAGAGTGGACTTTGTTATATGCCTGACACTGTTTATGTAAAAAAATCAGATGGCAGACAGTTTTTTGACTAAAATTGAGGAAAGGAAATATAAATGGGAGCGTGGAATTCAAGAGGACTAAGAGGTTCTATGCTGGAGGAGGCGGTAAATTTCACAAATGAAAAGTACAGTCAGGAAAATCTCGCACTTGTGCAGAAGATACCGACTCCAATAACGCCGATAGAGATAGATAAGCAGAGCCGTCATATCACGCTTGCGTATTTTGAGCAGAAAAGTACGGTCGACTATATAGGTGCGGTTCAGGGCATACCGGTGTGTTTTGATGCGAAAGAGTGCAGGACAAAGACATTTCCGCTTCAAAACATACACAGCCATCAGATGGAATTTATGGAGAAATTTGAAAAGCAGGATGGAGTTGCTTTTTTTCTTGTTATGTTTACGGGTGAGGACAGATGCTTTTATGTGCCATACCGTGACATAAAGGTATTTTGGGACAGAGCAGAGAATGGCGGCAGAAAAAGTTTTAAAATGGAAGAACTTAGAGAGGAATATGAGATAAAGATTACAAATCAGGTGTATATTCATTATCTCACGCAGATAAACATGGATCTTGCCGAGAGGGAGGAATAATGTGAAAAATCCATATATGCAATATTTTTTGCACTATGCACAAGAAAAGTGTGTAGAAATGAGGAATGGTATTTTATCATTTATGACGGCAATGCGGAAACAGCGATAATATAACACTTTACGAAATAAACAAAATATTTTATAATAAGATTGGTGTGTCGAAAGCGGTCGGCAATATAAGCTGTCTGTGGCATCATATAAAAACGGTTGAAGGGAAGCAGGAGGAAAAATGAGTAAAGATATGAAAGAAGAACTGATTTCTCAGGGGGTGGATTACAATACGGCACTTGAGAGATTTATGGGAAAAGATGATCTGTATGAGAGATTTCTTGTGAAATTCCTTGAAGATGAAAATTTCAGGAAACTTGGAGAAAACATCAAGGCAGGAAATGTTGAAGAAGCATTTAAATGTGCCCACACATTAAAAGGACTGTCAGGAAACTTAGGTTTTGATAATCTCCTTGAAGAAGATGCACAGATTGTTGAGATTTTAAGAAGCGGTTCTTTAGACGGTGTTGAAGAATTATATGAGGTACTTAGCGAAAGGTATCATAAATTATGTGACACTATAAAAAAGTCCGAATAGGATTTTGAAAGTATCATAAAAATATATCCGATATGCGGGTATAATCTAAGCATATTTTACAAATTAAATACATTACATATAAAGAGGCTGTCGCACTAAGCACTATTCATAAAGTATGCAGATAATAAATCTGTTATAAACATATGCATATTTTATGGATTATACTTAATGCGGCAGCCTCTTTTAATGTATAGGAAAATGCGAGTAACGTAGTGTACTCCATATATGTTTAAAGATGAAGCACACGCTCTTTTATCTCCTGTGTCCTGCCCTGATTCCAGAACTGGGTGCCGATATAGCCGCAGGTTCGTCTTGCGACATTCATCTTATTCTGGTCGGTATTGCCACAGTTAGGGCACTGCCATATAAGTTTGCCGCTTTCATCCTCGACTATCTCTATCTGACCGTTATAACCACAGCACTGGCAGTAATCGCTTTTGGTGTTGAGTTCGGCATACATGATATTTTCATAAATATATTTTACGACTTCGAGTACGGCATCAATATTATTTTCGAGATTTGGAACTTCGACATAGCTTACCGCACCGCCCGGAGAGAGTTTCTGGAACTGTGCTTCAAATTTTAATTTATCAAAAGCACTTATAGGCTCAGTTACATGGACATGATAGCTGTTCGTGATATAATTTTTGTCCGTGACACCCTCAATTATACCAAATCTTTTTTGCAGACATTTTGCAAATTTATATGTTGTCGATTCGAGCGGAGTTCCGTATATACTAAAGTCGATATGTTCCTCAGCTTTCCATTTATTACAATAATCATTAAGTTTCTGCATGACTTCAAGTGCAAAAGGAGTGGCATCAGGTGAGGTATGTGATTTGCCTGTCATATAGCGTACACACTCACAAAGTCCGGCATATCCGAGGGATATTGTTGAATAGCCGTTATATAAAAGCTTGTCTATCTTTTCGCCTTTTTTTAGTCTTGCTAAGGCACCGTTTTGCCAAAGTATTGGTGCAACATCTGATAAAGTGCCTTTGAGCCTGTTGTGGCGGTACATAAGAGCTTTCTTGCAAAGTTTCTTGCGTTCGTCAAATATCTGCCAGAATTTATCAATATCTTTTTCTGATGAACAGGCTATATCCACAAGGTTTACGGTAACGACACCCTGATTAAACCTGCCGTAAAATTTAGGTTTTCCGTTCTCGTCGTGATAAACGGTAAGGAAAGAGCGGCAGCCCATACACGGATAACAGTTTCCGTCTTTAAGGTCGAGCATGACTTTTTCTGAGATATAGTCTGGAACCATTCTCTTTGCGGTACATTTTGCGGCAAGTCTTGTCAGGTACCAGTATTTTGAGTCCTCTGTAATGTTATCTTCTTCAAGTACATAGAGAAGTTTTGGAAAAGCGGGTGTGATATAGATGCCTTTTTCATTTTTGACACCGAGGATACGCTGGTTCAATATCTCCTCTATGACCATGGCGAGGTCTTTCTTTGTTCTCTCGTCTTTTGCTTCATTTAGATACATAAATATAGTGACGAAAGGTGCCTGTCCGTTTGTAGTCATAAGTGTGATGACCTGGTATTGAATCATCTGAACACCACGCTTTATCTCGTCTTTAACTCTTATCTCAACGACTTTTTCTACCTGTTCATGAGTATATTCTATTCCTGCCGCCTCAAATTCGGCAGTTACCTGCTTATAATATTTTTTGCGGCTCACATCGACAAACGGTGCGAGATGTGCGAGTGAAAAACTCTGGCCGCCGTACTGTGAACTTGCTATCTGCGCGATACTCTGTGTTGCGATATTGCACGCAGTTGCAAAACTTTTTGGTGTGTCTATCATAGTCTCGCTTATGACAGTGCCGTTCTGGAGCATATCTTCAAGATTTACAAGGCAGCAGTTGTGCATATGCTGTGCAAAATAATCTGAATCGTGGAAGTGGATTATTCCCTGTTCATGTGCTCTGACAATATCCTCTGGCAGTAAAAATCTTTTTGTTATATCTTTGCTTACCTCGCCAGCCATATAATCACGCTGGACACTGTTGACCGTTGGATTTTTGTTGGAATTTTCCTGCATTACTTCCTCATTGTCACATTCTATGAGGCTTAGTATCTGTTTATCTGTTGAATTAGACTTTCTCACAAGAGCTCTGTTGTAGCGGTAAGTAATATATTTTCTTGCGAGAGAAAAAGCACGCTTGTTCATTATCTGGTCTTCGACAAGATCCTGTATTTCTTCGACATTTAAAGCACGGTGCATTTCCTCACATATATTTTCAACATTTGATGCGATTTCTTCTATCTGTTCTTCGGAAAGTCGTTCCATAGTCGGAACTTCCGTGTTTGCTTTGCTTATGGCTGCGATTATCTTGCCTGCATCAAACTCATTTTCTGAACCGCTTCTTTTAATGATTTTCATAATATTCCTGCTTTCTTTAATGGATTTCATGTGATGTGAATGTCACATGATGTAATACATTTGCCGTGATAAATCAAACCGGCAGTCAGTCTTTGTTATTTTTTTTTGACTTTTGTATTTATATATCCAATCATCTCCTTTACAGATATTGATGATTTATTTTTAGGAATAAAGCGCATAGTTGGGAACGCATCCACAATACGCCTGTTTCCCATGAAAAAGTGCTTATTTTTTAACAGAGAACGACTTTTTTCACGATAATCATTTAATTTTTCCTCAATAAGATGTATCTTAGGTTCTTCGATAACAGTCTCCTTTAGGGATGCAAGTTTTTCCCTGACATTCTCTATTTTTTCACTTAGACCGATTTTTGCTAAGAAGTCATCTTTTAATGAGCTAAGCTGTAATTCCTGAAGCTGCTGTTCAAGTTCCTGTCTGAAGGTGTAAAGTGTTTCGAGCTGTTTTCTGAAATTAACAGTCTCAATAACTGTGTATATCAGGTCGGCAAGTGAAATCACGATAAGAACCGCAAGTATTTTCTGACCTATATCTTCGGGGATTAGGTTGATAAGCCATATCGCAAACGGTTCAAGGACATCAAATAAAAATAATGTCAGAAATCCCCAGAACATTGATGGGATAATGGCAATCCTGCCGTTTAGATTGTAAGGTGCTTTTGAGTAATCCCACCACTTTGCGTGAAAAAGTTTTTCAAGCACATAAGATGTAATGTACTCTACAACTGTAGCAATAAGCATACCAAGAGCGTAAAGCAGTGACGGGTGACCGGAAACAGGTCGTAAAAGCACATAGACAAGCGTGGCACCCGTACCGTACAAAGGAAGCATCGGACCGACAAGAAAACCTCTGTTGACGGGTTTGCCGGTTCTTATCGAAACAAAAGTGCTCTCATAAACCCAGCCTAAAATGCTGAATACATAGAAATTCATCAGAATAAAGTAAATGGAAAGCCCCAGTATCATAAATAACCTCCAAATTTAGTTTAGAAAAATACAATTTAAGACAGATTTTTCCTTAAAATCTCAATAAAAAGTTTTAATATAATGGTAGCTTTTTTGAGGGTGATAGTCAATACTTGACATTTGGTGATAAAGGTGTTATCGGGCAGGAATTTTGCAACGGTTCTCTTTTTTTGCCGAACTGTTATAATGTTAAAAAATAACTTGACATAAGCCATGAAAGTAAATATAATCAGATACATCTGGGGAGCTTAATGCTGAGAGGGATTTTATCCGACCCATATGACCTGATACAGTTAGTACTGTCGTAGGCAGATATTGTTTATGTGGATTACGGTTTGAAAGTCAGAGTTTTGAAGTTTTGATTATTTTTTTAATTTTAATATATTAAAAGTTATTATTTTAGAGTTATAATTAAAGAATTAAAACCTTTGTTTAAACGGTTCACATATGTTTTGAATATTTTGCATGGTCACTCCGGATACTGGTTATCTGGAGTTTTTTACTTTAACAGTAACAACAATCACGCACAAAAGATGTGTGCAGAAATGAGGTAAAAATGGAATACGCTACACAGATGGATGCCGCAAGAAAAGGCATTTACACAAAAGAACTTCTCGCAGTTGCAGAGGACGAAAAATTTGATAAGGATGAACTTATAAAACTTGTTGCTAAAGGACAGGTTATCATTCCTGCAAATAAAAACCACAAGTGCTTAAAGCCTAGTGGAATAGGAACAAAACTCAGAACAAAGATAAATGTCAATCTCGGAACATCGAGAGACTGGACAGATCTTGACATGGAGATGGAAAAAGTTAAGAGTGCTGTTGATATGGGTGCAGAAGCCATCATGGATTTAAGTTCATGCGGAGATACACAGGTGTTCAGACGCAAACTTACAAGTGAATGTCCTGCCGTTATCGGAACTGTACCGATATATGATGCAGTTGTCTATTATAAGAAAGCACTTAAGGATATTACCGCAAAAGAGTGGATAGATGTTGTAAGGATGCACGCAGAGGACGGTGTTGATTTTATGACTATACATTGTGGTATAAACAAGGAGACGGCAAGAAGATTTAAGAGAAATAAGAGACTTATGAACATTGTTTCAAGAGGTGGTTCTATTATTTATGCATGGATGGAGATGACAGGAAATGAAAATCCGTTCTATGAGTATTATGATGAAGTGCTCGATATATGCAGAAAGTATGATGTTACAATGAGTCTCGGTGATGCCTGCCGTCCGGGATGTCTTAAGGATGCCACTGATGCGGCACAGATAGAGGAGCTTATAGCACTCTCTGAGCTTACGAACAGAGCATGGGAAAAAGATGTTCAGGTAATGATAGAGGGACCGGGACATATGCCGCTCAACCAGATTAAGGCAAATATGGAAGTACAGCAGGCAATGTGCAAGGGAGCACCATTCTATGTACTTGGACCACTTGTTACTGATATAGCACCGGGTTATGACCATATCACGGCAGCAATAGGTGGAGCGATAGCAGCTACATACGGAGCATCATTCCTCTGCTATGTAACACCTGCCGAGCATCTCAGACTTCCTGATGTAAACGATGTAAAAGAGGGAATAATCGCATCGAAGATAGCAGCTCATGCCGCAGATATAGCAAAGGGAGTTCCGGGAGCAAGAGACTGGGATGACAATATGGGACAGGCGAGAAAAGACCTTGACTGGGAAAAGACATTTGAGTATTCGATAGACCCTGAAAAGGCAAGAAATTATCGTGCATCGGCAAAGCCTGAAAAGGAAGATACCTGCTCAATGTGCGGAAATTTCTGTGCAGTAAAGAACATGAACAAGATTCTTGATGGAGAAATAGTATCTATATTTGATGAATGATTTTAGGGGATTTTAAAACTTAATATATGTTGTGATGATATAACAAATAATACCGCAGGCACGCTTTAGCTGCCTGATACAAGTGACAGAGTGCACTGCTGATATTATTGTTATATTTTCGCAACTTATAAAATCAAAGAGTCACACATTACCATTGGGTGACTCTTTATTATGTTATAGGAAACTTCTTTATGTATATCAGGCTTTATCAATAAGTATCTCGTCCGCCATTTTTAATATTTCTTCCCATTCAGTGGCGGCGAAGTCATCATATATTGCTGCTGTTTTGCAGCCTGCGGCTTTTGCCGAGCGTATGGAATAGAGTGCATCTTCGTAGACTATAGTATCCTGTGGTTTAAATCCAAAGGATGTTGAAACTTTTGTAAATGTTTCAGGAACAGTCTTATCTGTTTCAAGGTCCTGGCAGGAGAGAAGTTTGTCAAAATACTTTAAGATACTGAGTCTTTCAAAAGCGGCTTCGGCACACTGCACGGGTGAGGCTGATAAAAGACATATGGTGTCACCGTTTTCGTAAAGTTTTTTTATAAGCTCTGTCATACCCGGTTTTGCCGGTATTTCGTTTTTATATTTGTTAAAAGAAAAATCATAAATATCTTTGATTATCTCATCTACCGTTTTATCAAGTCCGAGTTCTATAAAATATTTTGCGGCATTTTCAAGTGTGTATGACTCGATAAGTTTATTTACATCATCGTCATGTGGAATGTTATATGACTCAAGATAATCTGAAGCTATGGTCGACCACATTGGCATTGAGTCAAGTATCGTTCCGTCCATGTCAAAAATATGCAGCTTGTGAGTTGTGTTCATCATTATCTCCTTTTATAATTCTGTATAGGTTATTTATTTGATAACATCTTTCATGATTGAAACAAGTTCTCTGGTGGCTTCGCCGGGGTTATCTGCTCCAAAAAGAGCGGAGATTACGGCAACTCCGTCAATATCGGTTCCTTTAAGTTCTCTGACATTAGAGTGGTCGATACCTCCGATTGCTACAACAGGAATGGAAACGCTGTTGCATATTTCTTTGAGTGTGCTAAGTTCAAGCGGTTTGGTGTCTTTTTTTGTGTTTGTGCTAAAGACCGCACCTGCACCGATATAGTCAGCACCGAGTTTTTCGGCTTTCTTTGCAAGTTCAACACTTGGTGCCGTCATACCTATTATCCTGTCATCACCGAGAAGTTTTCTTGCTTCAATGTAATCCATATCTTTCTGACCGATATGCACACCGTCAACACCTGATTCAATAACGGCGTAAATGTCATCGTCTATCACAACGGGAACATTATATTTTTTAGCAATCTCTTTAATACGGACAGCCTCTTTTACAAGTTCATCATGTGGCATATTTTTCTCGCGTATCTGTAAAAAAGTGGCACCGTTTTTAAGAACTTCATCAACCTGCTGTTCAAGTGTTTTTTCACCTGTCCAATGTCTGTCTGTTATTGCATATACAAGCATACTTTCTTTGTTTACTTTCATTTATTTATCCTCATTTCTTATTTGTACTCTCAAAATTCTTTGTTCAGAAAATTTCAAGAGTATATGTTATCATTTTTAGGTGTTTGCAAAACTATCATAATCTGTGGTTAAATTAATACAGTATATAATTGACTTTAAAAATACCTGTTATCATTTTTAGCGAAGTCTGTTACACTCATAATGTTCATGGGTTTCAAGGCAGTTTAATATCGTGTCAAAATGCTGTTCTGGACTGCCTTCATCAAGGACAAGGTCGAGAGTGACTGCAATATTGTTTAACAGAGTATCGTTTAAATACTGCCTGAGACTGAGAAATATCTTGCGTTTATCGTGATAGCTGTCTGCGTCAAGAAATATCATAAAGCCTTTGGCAGCTATCTGTTTATCGGAAAGTCTGCCGGATAATTTTCGCTCAACCTGTCCGGATAAAAGAATATCAGTCATTTCTTCATCTGATATGGAAATATCATCGGATGTAAAATCGTCCTCACTTATCTGTGATGCATCTGTGTTTAAGGCGGCATTTGGTGAAGAAACATTGATATTTTTTTTATTATTATGTAAAACTGCTGCTGTATTTTTTATATCGTTGCCAGCAGATGTGGTAGTTTCGGTTTTGTTCTTATTATATGTGCTGTTGTCACTATCAGAACTGTCATCAAAATTTATCTTTTCAAAACGGTAAGTCTGTCCGGCATCAGGATATTTGGAAATGTCAAGTTTTTCTGTAAACATTGACAACGGGCGTACCCAGACTTTAAAAGGAGGGTACATTGCCTGATAAACTACCATAAGACGTTCATCTTCACTGTTCGCAGCGATGGCGCGTATCTGGTATATCTGTCCTTTAAAGTGTCTGTAGAAATCTCCTTCGTGTATATTTATATCTGTCATTTTCAACACGACCTTTCAAAATAATTAACTATAGAATGTATTTTTTATTTTATCACAAAATTCATGTCAGGTGAAACGAAAAAAAGATAAAAAAAGAGCTATATTTTGTTAATGTTTTTGAAATCTCATTAAAAATCATTAAATCTGTATTTTGTTTAGAAGAAGTGCACAGAAAACTTTAGGTCGATTTGTGAAAATATTACATAGAAATGTATGTGCAAAAACAATATAATACATTACACTTATATCGCAACTTATATCGTTGGTGAAAAAAAGGATTGACAAGTATGTAAAAACAATATAATATAGATGTCAGGAACATCTGTTCGTGAAAAGGAGGATTAAAAGATGGCAAAACCAAATATTGATGAAAATAAGTTAAAAGCGTTAGAGTCAGCTATGGCACAGATAGAGAGAAACTATGGAAAGGGTGCGGTCATGAAGCTTGGTGACAATGCACATCTTAATGTGGAGACTGTACCGTCGGGTTCGCTTTCGCTTGACATAGCTCTTGGAGTAGGCGGTGTTCCAAAGGGCAGGGTAGTTGAGGTATATGGACCTGAGTCAGGCGGTAAGACTACGGTTGCACTCCATATGGTCGCAGAAGTACAGAAAAGGGGCGGCATAGCAGGATTTATAGATGCGGAGCACGCACTTGACCCGGTATATGCAAAAAAGATAGGTGTCGACATTGACAATTTATATATATCACAGCCTGATACAGGTGAGCAGGCTCTTGAAATCACTGAGACTATGGTTCGTTCGGGGGCGATAGATATAGTTATCGTGGATTCAGTTGCAGCACTTGTTCCAAAGGCAGAGATAGAGGGTGACATGGGAGACAGCCATGTAGGTCTTCAGGCAAGGCTTATGTCACAGGCACTCAGAAAACTTACGGCTATCATAGGAAAGACGAGTTGTACCGTTATCTTTATAAACCAGCTCCGTGAAAAAGTAGGAGTTATGTTTGGAAATCCTGAGACTACTACAGGTGGACGTGCACTTAAGTATTATTCATCTATCAGACTTGAAGTAAGACGCGGTGAACAGATAAAAAAAGATGGTGAAGCCATCGGAAACCGTACACGCATAAAAGTTGTTAAAAATAAGGTAGCACCTCCGTTCCGTGAAGCGGAAGTAGACATTATCTACGGTGAGGGTATATCAAGAGAGGGTGATATACTTGATCTTGCGGCAAAGGAAGATATAGTAAATAAGAGCGGTGCATGGTATGCGTACGGCGGCAACAAGATAGGTCAGGGTAGGGAAAATGCCAAGACATATCTTAAAGAGCATCCTGATGTTATGGCTGAGATAGAAGAAAAAGTAAGGGAAAAATTCTCAAAAGAGAGCAAAACAGAGGATGAGGAAAGTGTATTTGCCGATGAACAGGCAGATGTTACGGCAGAAGCAGATAAAAATATCAGTGAGACAGAAGCTTAGGATATATCATGGCGATGATAGAAGATAACAAAGAAGACAGACAAAAAAGTGATGAGATATTAAAGGCAAAAAAGAGAGCGATGCTCATATTACAGCATAATGACAGGACTGAGTGGGAACTTACCGATAAACTTAACAAGGCAGGTTTTTCTGAAGAAGCCGTGGAAAGTGCGGTTGAGTATGTCAGAAGCTTTCATTATATAGATGATGAGCGTTATGCGAAAAGATTTGTTGAGATATATCGTGAGAGCCGCAGCATAAAGAGGATGAAGCAGGATCTTTATAAAAGACACGTAGCGGATGAGTATATAGAGCTTGCACTTGAAAATATAGATTATGATGACAGCATTGCACTTAAGAGACAGATGGAAAAACTTGGCATAAATGCACATATGCCTGCATCATTATCATATGAAGAAAGTCAGAAGATAACAGCAAAACTTTACCGGAAAGGATTTTCCGTGAGTGACATAAGGAATGTCTTATTTGAATTAAAGGAAGATATGTAGCAGTTTGGGTTTGTATTTCTTACATTCATAAATCTGTAAACAAGCCGTTGACTGTTGCAATGCAGCTTTTGTCTATGGCATTTCAGAGAATAAATGTTATTCTATTGCAAAAAACAGATAAAAATCCGTAAAAAACACTTGACAAGCGCATACTTACTTATTATACTGAGTGAGTGTGCGTTTTTCGCATACATGAACTTTTTAACTATAAACATAGGAGGTGAAATTAATGCCAACATTTAACCAGTTAGTAAGAAAGGGAAGAAAGGCCTCAACAAAGAAGTCTAATTCTCCTGCACTTCAGTACACTTACAATTCTTTGAACAAGAAAACAGTAGCACAGAGCTCTCCACAGAAGAGAGGTGTTTGTACTGCAGTTCGTACTGCTACACCTAAGAAACCTAACTCAGCTCTTAGAAAAACAGCCAGAGTTCGTCTCTCAAACGGTATCGAAGTAACTAGCTACATTCCAGGTGAAGGACACAACCTTCAGGAGCATAGCGTAGTTCTTATCCGTGGTGGTAGAGTAAAGGATTTACCTGGTACAAGATACCATATCGTTCGTGGTACACTTGATACAGCAGGTGTTGCAAACAGAAAGCAGGGTCGTTCTAAGTATGGAGCAAAGAGACCTAAGAAGTAAGATTCACTAATTTGGAGAAGTGCCGGATTAATTTCACATAATTAACCTGGTGCGGACACTTAAAAATTGTGAGTACCGATGAATTAATGATAGTGATACGAGAATGCAGTGTCGGCTGTTAGTATCGCTAAATAATGTTAAGGAGGGAAGTAACGTGCCACGTAAAGGACATATACAGAAAAGAGACG
>JBNMLR010000033.1:0-11807 GCA_050874945.1 Butyribacter sp.
AAATCCGCAGACCGTTTTTACTGAGATAAGTGTCTATGATGAACTTATGGAAGTATTTAAAAGCCATAGAGATTTTTTTATGAGCCAATATAAAAAATATGGTGGCGAGAGTGCGATAGAAAGCCGTGAGCAGAAAATCAGTGGAAAAATATTTGATGGCTCTGAGAAGAACCAAGAAGAAAAAAGTATGGAAAGCTGTGGGCAGAAAGCAAGTGGAAAAATATTTGATGGCAATGAGCAAAACAGAGAAGAAACAAAGTCAGAGAGTTATGAGCAGTTTGTTGATAACAGGATAAAGGAAATGCTTGAAAAAATGGAGCTTGCAGAAAAAAAAGACTCGCATCCGTTTGACTTAAGTGTCGGACAGCAGCAGAGACTTGCCATCGGAAAAGTATTATTGTTAAAACCTGATGTTTTGCTGCTTGATGAACCGACAAAGGGAATTGACGGAGAGTTTAAGAGAAAACTTGCGGTGATGTTTAATGAAATGAAAAGAGCAGGGATTGCCGTTGTGCTAGTGTCGCACGATATTGATTTCTGTGCGGAAAATGCAGATGAATGTGGGCTTTTATTTGATGGGGAGCTTACAAAAATGCAGACGGCGGAAGAATTTTTCAGGCAGAATTATTTTTATACGACAGACATATGCAGGATATTTTCAGATATTTATGATGAACAGGCAGATTTGTATGGATTTTTGACGAATGACAGAAAGTCAGATATAAACCGAAATAAAATTTACAAAAAATCAGATGTGAAGCAGACGGAGAGCAAACGGTTTTGTTTACCGGTAAACTACAGACAGGCGGTGGAATTATTTGAGAAATAAATATGTAAGTCGCAGAAATTATGATGAGGAAAAGATAAAGAAGAACATATTAAAAAGAAAAATATCCGTATGGCTTGTGATAATAATATTGATACCGCTTTTGCTTTATATATCGAGTTATGTGTTAAGACAGAAACATTATCTGTTTATAAGTATGTTTATGCTTGTGGCAGTTATGATGCCGTTCTTTGTAAGTTTTGAATACAGGGCAATAAGGGCAAGGGAGGTAGTGCTTTTTGCGATGATGGTATCGTTCTGCGTGTCATTTAATCTCTTGTGTGCACATACTATTCCGCTTCATGGCGGAAGTGCGGTGGTAGTCTTGTCGGGGATAGCGATAGGACCTGAAGCCGGGTTTCTCACGGGGGCACTTGGAAGATTTATTTGCAATTTCTTTGACGGTCAGGGACCGTGGACACCGTGGCAGATGGCATCATGGGGGCTTATAGGATTTATAAGCGGAGTTGTATTTGTGAGATATGACTTAAGAGGAAAGAAAGATTTAAAAAATGGTGAGATTTTAGCACCGGCTAAATCAGATAATAATGCTTTGTCAGAAGAAAAAAATAATGACACTGTTTTATCTTCTGACATAAAGAAAATAAAGCATAGCATTATAAAAAACAACAGCTCGTTTATAACATTAATCGCAAGTGTGATATTGTTTGAGGTGGCGGGGTATCTCTTTGTGGTGTTTACAGGCAGGAATATGGCAGACACGAAAGGCATAATGCTTTATATATTCGGTCTTGCGGGACTTGTAACAGGAGGTCTTTTACAGAGGAAAAGACTTAGGACAGACAGTATAGTCATGGCAGTATTTACATTTTTAGTGATATTTATAATATATGGCGGAATAATGAATTTTGCGGCACTTATAATGCAAAGTTCATATACAAAAGGTACAGGAATAAACCTTGCCGCATTAAAGGCACTTTATATAACCGGAGTGCCGTATGATATAATGCACGCGGCAACAGCGGCGTTATGTGTATTTTTACTTGGAGAACCATTCCTTAAAAAGATAGAAAGGGTTCAGATAAAATACGGGATATACCGTATGTGATAAAGATTTAAGATACAAAAATACGATGCAAGGGTCAAAAGCAGACAGCACTCCGTGGCATCAGTTTGTGTCAAAATGCTTTGTTACAACGGATAACCATAGATGAAGAGGTATATAGCTTCTTCAAAAAATATTTTACAAACTTATAACAACATTATCAAACGGAGGTAAAAAGATGAGGAACAAAAAAGCGATAAGCATTGCATTATCAGCAGTAATGGCATTTACAACAGCGTTTGGAATGACAGGCGTAAAAGCAAATGCAGATGAAAAGGAAAAGATTGTTGTCTATGTGGCAGCAGAGGGAAAGAATGCGTCAGGCTCGGCAGTAACAGTAAGTAAAACAGCCATTCAGCTTGATGAGGGTGCGGTAGCAGAAGATGCTATCAAAGCAGCACTTGACAAATCGGCTTATAAGGATAACTATAAGATTTCATCTTCATCATGGGGAGACAGCCTTGACTCAATAGCAGACCTTGATATGTATAATGTCGGAAATGACTGGTATTACTGGAGTTTCTGTGTAAACGGACAGTATGCAAATCTTGGAATAAGCAGCCAGAAAGTAAACAACAACGACAAGATAAGTCTTATCTACAGCTATGACAATTACAATACAAGTGCATCATGCTTCAATGATGACGCTTCAAAAAATCCTGCAGGATATTCAGTATATTCTGAAAAAGTAAAGAAAGCTCAGGATGTACTTGCACAGAAGATTTATGATACTACATTTAAGAGTGGAGAATATGTACCGGGTGTGGAAGATGCATCAGGACTTTATACAGTATTTTCCCTTGCAAGAGCAGGTTTTAAGGCAGACAAGTTTTACGATGCAGTTTACGCAAAAGTAAAGGCACAGCTTGGTGCGATAAAGACAGCAACAGGCAGATTCTATGATGACACAAACAAAAAATATGTATCACAGGAAAGCATCTTAAAAGACGGTGCAGCAAGCCAGACATATGCTAAGATTGCACTCTGCGTAACAGCACTTGGAAAAGACGCATCAGATGTAAACGGATTTAATCTTATAGAGAAACTTGCAGATAAGAGCGTTTACGAAGCATCAAGCATCTACAGCAGAGAGACAATGATACTTATGGCAATCGACTCAAAGAACTATGAGTTAAAGACAGGTGATAACTATCTCACAAGAGCAGAGCTTGTAAACAAGACTGTATCTGATGTTGACAGCCAGATTAAAACATCGCTTGAGTGGAACAGCCTTGACAGTGCAGTAATGCAGATTCAGCCGCTCTATGTATATGAGACAAAAGACGAGGCAGGCGTAGACAAAGAAGCAGTAAAGAAAGCCTGCGATAAGGTACTTAGTCTTATCTACAATATGCAGGGAGCAGACGGAAAATACGGAGATTCATACTCAGAAAGTAATGCGTGGACAACTGCTCAGATAATGATAACAGCAGGATTATTTAACATTGATGTGGCAGCAGAAGAAAACGGAACAGACCTCATCAAAAACGGTGTGACACTTTACGATGATGCACTCGGATTTGTAGACACAGACAACAATACTGTAGATGAGGGACTCATGTCATTCCAGCCGGAACAGCTTCTCAGAGGACTTAACGCAGCAGTAAGAGCATCAGAAAAAAGTGAACTTATGCTTCCGGTAGAAACAGTGGCATACACAGCATCAGATGACGCAAAATACACACTTCCGACAGAAAACAAAACAACAGTGACAAAACTTGCCAAAGCAAAAATAACAAAACTCACAGCAGGCAAAAAACAGCTCACTGTAAAATTTGCAAAAGTAAAAAATGCAAAATCATACAAAGTACAGGTATCGACAAATAAGAAATTCAAGAAAAATGTAATAACAAAAACAACAAAAAGCACAAGCCTTACAATCAAGAAACTTAAATCAAAAAAGAAGTATTATGTAAGAGTGCAGGCTGTATCAGGAAAGACAACAGGAGCATACAGCGTGGTAAAAAATGTGAAAGTAAAATAATCACATATCATAACATAATGGGGCAGCCCAAGTAATAAAAAGGCGGGATTGAAATTCTGAATTTCAATCCTGCTTTTTTCACATTGTAACAATACCCAAAACACAGCAGGAAAGGGAAATATTATCGTGACTGAATGGCGTTAGAAATGCGTCGGTACTTAAGGTGCGTATTTTGCACCTTTAGGTACCGTTACGCAGTTCTCCGAGCGGGAGCGTCCATGAGGTCTGATAATATTTCCCTTTCCTGCGTCATTTAATCAATCCTCAAAAACTTCATTGAGTGCCTCAGTTCCCTCAAGCACAAATCGTCCGTCTTTGATTATAGTGATTTCTTCATCATTTTCCGTGTGCACCACAATATCACCAAGTTCTGAATAAGGAATTGTTATATCCGTGTGGCAGTTAAAGTAAGCCTTTTCAGGTTCACTGTTTCTGAGTTTAGAAAAATCATTTTCCTTAGCGACCATCTGCTTACCGTCAGGATTGTAAGTTACAAGTTCTTCCTCATGAGAAAAACAGGTGTCACCGACTGCAAAGTGTGGTCCGGTCTTTTCGGCGATAAGGATAGGGAGCAGACCTGAGATATTATATTTTAATCCCATCATATATGCAGTTGTGTTTGTGCCGATGGCAAATTCACCGATAGGAAGTGTATCATGTCTGTAAAGAACATTCTCATGGATATATTTTTTGTTCTCATCCTCATTTTCAAAGTTTTTACAGGTATAATCGGTAACACAGCCGTCTTTAAATTTAAGTTCAAGGTCTTTATATTTGAGATTGTCAAGGTAAACCTCAGTCACATGGAGAACGCCCTCAGTACCTTTTAATTCAGGGGAAGTAAAGACTTCACCGAGAGGGATATTTACATCGTCAAGACAGTTCTCAAAAACGGTCTGTTTTTCAGGGTCAGTTTTCTTTACGAGATTTATCTTCATGTCAGTGTGGTTATTGCCACGGCCTGTAACGGTGACATAATCACCTTTATCAAGTGCATTGATTATCTTTGTCTGTATCTTTTCGTATTTATCTGAGTCAAGAGTATTTACTTTTACGGTTTCCTCAAAGATTTTTTCAAAATTTCTGCCTATGTCAGGAACAGGGAAAGCAATGATAGTAAAGCTTATCTTGTCCTGTGGTATATAATTATTTGTGAGCATACCTTTTTCTGAGCGGAAAGCGATAAGCTGTTTCTGGTGTTTATCACTGTACTTTGGCAGACAGTCCTTTTCAACAGGTGTAAAAGGTTTCTCACCAAAACTTTCGATAAGTGCCGGACCGGCAAATTCTGCGGCAGCTTCTTTCATTGACCCATAGGCGAGCTTATATTCTGAGAGATGTCTGTCGGCATAACCTTTATCAAATATAAGTGCAAGGTCGTTGCGGTGGTCGTACTCAAACTGTTTGTTTGCCGATGCCCCGTGGAAACCGACTTTATACATTGAGGTGCGTGAAGCTATCGCAAATGAAGCCCTGTAGATAACCGGTTCAAGACCGTTTTCCCTAAACTGTAAAACTGCAGACTTTATGATACGCTCAAAGCCGAGCGGGTATCTGATATTGACAGTTTTCTTACCTGACATATCCATGTTGTAGACTTTGTAACCCTTGATGATACCCTGTGTAAAGGTATGTGCTATAGAGTCGATTTTTTCCTGAGGCAGGCTGTTTAAATATTTTGCGGTCTTTACCTCATTGTCAGTGACATATTCACCTGAAAAATAGAGGTATCTCAGGTCCTCAAGATTTTCATTCATTATTATATCTTTGATAAAAGACATTTCAGGGTTGAGCATATCGTTAAGACCTGCCTTGATGGTAACATCACTGTAATCAAAGAAATAATAATGAAGTGCAGACTTTATCTGTTCCGGTTTGCAGTCAGGCTCCTCAAAAAGATTGTATATCTCGATGAAAAGTTCAAATATAGTCGTGAGATTAAAAAGCCGTTCCTCGACAGCATTAGGAATATTGCTGTGAAGTTCTGCATAGAGAGCACTGAGATACAGACCGGTCTCGGCACCAAAGCGTTTCACTGCATATGCAGGGTTGGTGTAACTTGTCTCATATTTTGCAGGGTCAATATCTTCATAGAGTCCCTGATTGAGATGATACAATTCAGATTCAGTAAGTGTTCTTAATATATTATTTTTTGAAAGGTTGTATATCTCATTTAATTGCAATGCAAAATAAGAAGTTTTTATAAAATAACTGTTGAGATGTTTATCATTAAGAGTGACACTCTGATCCCAAAGTTCAGTGTGTATCGTGCGGATGCGCTCAACAGCAAGGCTGAAACGCTCATAACAATGCTTATTTTCTTCTAAAATCATTTTATTTTCTGTCATACTATCCTCCATTCGTTATAAGAATTGCCGTCAGGCTTTCTCTTTTATTATATAAATAGGACGCTTTTTTGTTTCAAGATAAGTTTTTGAAAGGTATATTCCAATGATACCCAGACATAAAAGCTGTATTCCGCCAAGCATTGTCATTATGCAGACCATACTCGGCCATCCTGAAACAGGGTCGCCAAAGATTGCTGCCCTGATAACTATAAATACCGCACCGATAAATGCGAGAAGACAGCATAATATTCCAAGCACTGATGCTATTGACAACGGGGCAGTGGAAAAGGCGGCAATACCGTCTATTGAATATATAAAAAGTTTCCAAAAACTCCATTTAGTTTCTCCGGCACAGCGTTCAACATTTTCAAAAGCAATCCATTTTGTTTTAAATCCGACCCAGCCGAAAATGCCTTTGCTGAAACGGTTGTATTCACCAAGAGAGAGGATACTGTCAACCATACGCCTTGTCATAAACCTGTAATCTCTTGCGCCGTCAACAATATCGGCATTTGATATTTTGTTTATCAGTTTGTAAAACATTCTTGCAAAAAATGAGCGTATAGGTGGTTCACCTTTTCTGTCGACACGCCTTGTTGCGGCACAGTCGTAACCCTCGTCCCTGACGGAGACATACATATCGTGAAGAAGTGACGGCGGGTCCTGAAGATCAACATCCATAATGACAACATAATCACCTGTGGCATTTTCAAGACCTGCATATATGCCGCTTTCTTTGCCAAAGTTTCGTGAAAAAGAGACGAAATGTATGCGTTCATCATTTTCACGCAGTTTTTTAATCGTTTCTAATGTGTTATCCGTACTTCCGTCATTGATAAACCAGAATTCAAAATCAAGGTCATCAAATTCTTTGAAATGTTTTAACATTTCGTTGTAATATATCGGAATTGCATCCTGCTCGTTGAAGCAGGGAACTATTATGGAGCATAGTTTGTTTACATTCTTATCATTATTCATTATCGGTATCTCCTTTTTTCTCGAAGTGCAATATTACTAAAAATATAATAAATCCTATTATTGAAAATATCAATCCTATTTTTAATCCGGGTGTGCAATAGGTAAGCTCTATCGAATGGCTGCCTTTTTTCATATTGATGCTCATATACATTTTGTTTGTCTTAAAAACCGGCTGTGCCTTACCGTCAACATATGCTTTCCAGCCCTTGCTGTATGGGATGCTGAAAAACATCAGAGAGTCTTTTTTCTGTGTTGTTTTTCCTGATATTTTATTTGTATCAAGTTTTAAATCGGTTAAAGTGTTACAAGACAGCTTTCTAACCTGTTTATCATAGTTTTCCATAGGCTGGAACAAAATATTTATATCGCTCAGCCTGTACTTACCTTTAGCAGGAATGGTAATCGTACATTCTGTTTTAGGTTTGTAAGAGTAACCGAGATTTATTGTCAGGTATGAATTATTATACCATGCACTGTGCTTTTTGTTTAGTAATACAAAAGTATTTTTCATATTTTCGCTTTTAACGGTACAATTCTGATAAAGTTTATTGTTCTCGATTACTTCAATATTTTTCATATGAAGATATGTTTCGCAATTTTTCATTCCGTCAAAGGAGAGTGTCATCGTTGCATTTCTTTTATAAACTTTAAGCACATTATTTTTATATTTCATACCGTCCAGTTTTTTTATGCGGCATGGTGCACTTTTTGATGAAAATTTAAGAGCAGCACTTTTAGTGTGGCTGCCGTTTGCTTTACCGGCATCTTTCCTATTAATGACAAGACTTTGCATAAGTGCTTCCTGTTTTTTGAGAGGAGAAAGCTTGTCATATTCGTCCTCTGTAAGATATTTATCATAAGAAAGACCGAGAGGAAGATAATTTTTGTTTTTATACAAATATGCCATAGTTCCGTCTGTACGCAGGCTTGATGAAGCAAAGTTAAATCCATAAGGGATAAGCCCGTCATCTGCTTTGTCGGATACATAATATTTCACGGAAGCAAGAGCGTTCAACATAGTGCGGCTGTCAAGTCCCTTTAAGGAGTAAGATCTGTCCATCTGATTTAACTCAAATCCGTTGTAATATTTTGCCATACCTTTTGGGGCGATGCTAAAATACCAGTTATTTCCATAATAATTCATTGCAAGAGACTGGTTGCCGATATGTCCGTTCTGCTCGGTTCGTTCAAGAGAGGTATGCCCGGCTTTTGAACCGCTGCCTGAAACCATAACGACCGCCGAATTGGCAATATGTTTATTAGCTTTGCCCTTATCAATAAACTGGGACACATAGTCGAGGTTATTATATATAAAGCCTGCCTGTGCGATAAGCATCAGTGTCATTAAAATACATATGCTGATGGATGGTATATTTTTTATGGTTGAAATTTTGCTGCCGCTTAAAAATCTGTAGATTAAAAGTGCAATATAATCATTTAAATAAGGAAGCATACACACTACTATGTATGCAATGAGCATTGCGTATATATAATCCCATCTGTTTGATACATAGGCAAAACCGTTCATTATCTTGCCTGCAAAAGGAACAAGCATCATTACGGTCAGTAATATAAAAGCAGCTTTCAAAAGTCTGTTTCTCTGCTGTTCAGCTTTTTTTCTTCCTTTATAAAAGAAAAGCAGGACTAATGCCACAAATGCAATCGCAGTAAAACTTAAACTCGTCCATTCGCCAAACATTTTCTCAGGCGAGAAAAAGAAACCTAAAAATTGCAAATAGAACTCTTTATCATAATGAAGAAGTGAACCTTTGTAACCGCCGTTTGAACCGCGTGAGCTGCCTAAAAATGCTATTATCACAGGAATTGCTACTATACCTGACATAAGTATTCCACAGATATAACTTCCCATCATTTTTAATATGAGAGTGATTTTTCCCTTGACGGTAAGTGTGACACGGGGTATAAGTCTGAAAAGGATGTATAATGCCATGATAACAGTATTCATGTAAGTAAAATAAAAGTTTGTAAGCATTGAACAGCCTATGACAGCAGTAAAAAATCCGTATTTGTTTGAGTTGATTATCCTTTCAACACCGATAAGTATCAGTGGAAGAAAAATCATTCCGTCAACAAAGAAAGGATGTCTCACGCTTGCGTAAAGACCGTAACCCGAAAAAACATACAACAGAGCACCTGTCAGTACGATGAAATTTGAACGGTGTCCCTTTGTAAAACAAAATAATGAGAAAAACATTCCGGCAAGGTAAAGTCTTACAAAAATAAGAATCATATACAAAGTTTCCATATGTCTGACCGGGCAGAATATCGAAACGAGCATAAGCGGGTCACCGAAACCGTAGTAATTTAAGGTTGTGATAACATCCATGCCCTGACCTATCTTATAATCGACCATAGGTAAAGAGAAATTGCCTTGAAGTATATTTTTGACAAAAGCTGTTAAATAGTTGTGAATATAAATGAGTACGGGGTAGTGCTGGTCGATGCCGTCACGGTCCCATATAAAAGATTTCCCTGATGCGGAAAAAATATGGCATATAGCCAAAACAATAGTTAAAAAAAGTACAGAATACCAAAGACAGTACACGAGCCTGTTTTTGAAATTTGTCCTGTTATTAAATTTAAACTCTCCACTCATAAAAATAAATAAAAACAATCAAAGTTATTTGGTAATACGGAAAAAATCATAAAAACCGGATGATATATAAAAATGTATAACTTTGAAAGATAATTATACGCCTCCATTAAAGATTAGCAGCCGTTCATAAGAACGACTGAAAGATTTTTATACCTAATTTTAACATCTGCCATAATTTTGTCAAGTTATGTTTGGGTGGAATAGATTGGGCTGTGGCTGCTTTGACGCAGAGATTGATATAAAATTTCCGACTCATGGACGACTCGCGTCTCGGAGAATATCAGTAGCAGTACATAAGTGTGCAAAAAACGCACACTAAATACTGACTGATATTCAACGCCATTCGCTGAAAAGTTTATATCAATCTCGGCTGTTTTCGTTATAATTTTAGTTTTTTATAATATGAAATCTTTCGGCAAAGTTATATTATGCACTACAAATACGGTTTATTTATAAAAGATTTTGTATTTTTTTAGGATTTCATTTATCCTAAGTTCGGTTGTGTGCATGGCAGATACCTTTTCATACGCATTATCCACAAGTTTGTTTCGCAGTTCATCGTGTTTCAGGTAAAACGAAGTTTTGTCGATAAGCTCGTCACTGTCCTCATATATCACTATATCTTCGTCCGGTTTGAAGAAATTTAAAAGTTCGGGTCTGAAGTCGGTCATTAAAAGTCCGTGACAGCCGATTATATCCCATACACGCAGTGACAGTCCCGAGGAGATGTTAGGGATTGTCATGTTTATATTTATTTTGCTTTTATTGAATATAAATGGCATTTCGGTCAGGTAATCTACTCTCGGATGTGTGTTTATAAGCGGGAGAGTGGAAGTGTCGCTGTCGGTGAAAAGGTGCACTTTATGTATAAAATTTTTTGAAAGTTTATTCAGGTTGTTTATTCTTGTGACAGATGCCGCTTTAAAGCCGAGAACTGTTGTTGAAAACAGTTTTTTTGTTGTCACAAAGGAATCGCCACTTTTTTTGTAATCCGTGATTTCCTCTATCATGGAACAAATTTCAGGTGTCAGGAGATTTTCTAAGATATTTCCGCCTGAAACCTGAGTCTGTGCAAAAATAGCACCGTCAAGATAGCCCGTAAGATAATCGGGGAGGTCTGACTGAATTTTATCATATGAATTTTTTTCGTACAGACTGCCTACAAAAGATATGTCATATTCAGTTAAAGCCTGTGCAGGTTTAGAAAAATTACGCACGGGATAAAGAACAGAATTAGTCTCTATATGTTCATGCAGAGTATCAGTGGATTTTGATGTTGACATTTGGTTAAACGAATTTTTTTCAGTCTGCAGTCGGTCATATCTCTTTACATTTGCCGCAAGCGGAAGATAAAATATATTTTTAACACCCATATTTTTAAACTCAATAAAATTATTATAGTCAAATTCAAAAATGATATTAGTATCAAAAAATACATTTCGGTGGTACATTGCAAGCAAAGGTGCATCACAGTTCCAACTTATATAAAGAGTATCGGTATCATGACATACTCCTGCTATAAGCGGAAAAAAATTAATGGAAAAACAGAAATCGTAATTTCCTTTTTTAAGTATGGTGTAAAGTTTTTCACAGAATAACTGGTCATTTTCATAGTTTGAGATTTTTTCATTAAAAATATCACAAACGCAGCCTGCATCAGCAAATGCACTTTCAATATCAGTTTGGTTGTATGAATTCCAGCGGTAGATAAGTATTTTCATGATTTTCCTCTTATAAAGTTTTTTTGTGTGAAAACTATTTTTATGTTGTGTTAATTGCACGCTTATAACAAATAATGTTAGCAGTGCGCTTCTGTCACCGTCAGCACTTTGTACACTAAATGAATGCAATTTTCAAAGAAAAAATTATGTATGCTTGCATACAATTATTTTTTCTGAAAATTATATGAGTGAAACGAACAGCGAGAAAATTTTATTTTCGAGCTGTAGCATTCATTTATATGTCAGCGTATTTTGCTGACTTAGTAC
>JBNMLR010000034.1:0-11649 GCA_050874945.1 Butyribacter sp.
AAGGCTTAAATTTTGAAATATAATCAAAGATAAAAATCAGCATTAGTAATTGAAAACATCACATAAAAAATATATAATGGAGGTATATAGATGGAGAAAAACAGCGAGAATAAAATCAAAAACGATAATAAACAAAGCAACAATGCTTTAGAACATCACAATAATATTATTATAAAAGAAAGTGATATTAAAAATGATTACGACAAAGTAAGGAACGAAAACATAACCAGCACACCATATGATGATGTGTTCCGAACTATGTTAAACGACTGCTCAAGATTTATACTGCCGCTTCTAAATGAGGTGTTCGGAGAAAACTATGATGGTACGGAAACGATAGTATTTGCAAATGACTATCACTATCAGAACAAACAAAACGGAGCGGAAGATAAGATAATCACAGACGCAAGTTTCAAGGTTATAAAAGGTGATACGGAAAAGAAATATCATTTGGAATGTCAGTCGACCATTGACAACAGTATGGTACTACGCTTTTTCGAGTATGACTCACAGATAGCACTTGATGATGCGACTATTGAAAAAATAGTCGGTGATGATGGCGATAAAAAGAGTGACGGAGTATTAACTGTGACATTTCCGCACTCAGCGGTATTATATCTTCGTTCAAACAAAAATACTGGCGATGTTATGACAATGAGATTTGTAACTCCCGGTGGTGAGGTAAAGTATGATATACCGATAATAAAAATGCAAACCTATAGTTTAGAGGACATATGGGAAAAGGAAATTTATTTGCTCATACCGTTTTACATATTTACGCATGAAGCAAACTTTCCAAAGTATAATGAGGATGAAAACTTATTACAGGGACTTGTAGATGAGTTTAAAGAAATATGCGTTAAAATGGAAGAATTGACACAGCAAGGGAAAATGACAGAACTTGAAAACAGGATAATAGTTGAATTGTCAAAAAAGGTCGTTGATAATATAGCAAGGAAGTATGAGAGAATAAAGAAAGGAGTGGACGGAATTATGGGAGGAAAAGTAATAGAGACAGAAGCAAAGAAGATGTATAATCGTGGCATCAGTGAGGGAAGAAGTGAGGGAATACTGATTGGCGAAGAAAATGGAAGAACTGAAGGAAGAAGTGAAGGAATTATCGGAGCAATCGGAATATTAAAAGATTTGAATATGCCTGAAAGTGAAATAAAAAAACAGATTATAAAAAAATTCAGCTTAAGTGAGGAAGCGGCAGCAAAGTATTTGATGGAATGTTCAAAGTAAAGTAGTGATTATAGGAGGATGGAGTTATGGGAGGAAAAGGTTTTGGAGTTGATAGCACAGATTAAATCTGAGTGAAAAGCATCATAAGAATATATATTATATGGCAATACAATGAACAGACTTATTGTATTGCCAATTTTCTTTTTACAGTTAAACAATTACGATTTATGCACAATTTGTGGATAACTTGTGGATAACTTGCAAAATCCATGTGGAAAATAAGTGGAAATATGGTTGAATTGCTGTTAATTGCTGTTGAGAAATTGTGGTAAATTTTATGGGAACCGAATAAAACTGTAGATACAGATTAAAAACTGCCGATATAAATTTAAAGGAGTTATAAAGATAAGTTGTGAAGCAACGACTGGCAGTCTGCTTATAAAATTAAAAATTTAAGATATGAAAGACTGAATTGTCATAAATTATCGGTTGCACAACAGAGGTGAACGGTGAACTATAAATATACAGACAGGATGACAGTGTCAAATGAATTATGAAAAAATGAGTCAAAGAAAAAGGCTCAAGTTTAGGAGGGAGTTTTATGGCAGTTGTAATTAACAGTGGTTCTCTGTTTCAGGCAGGGGGTAAACAGATTGGGAGTGGGACAAAGAGCAGCAGGACGGATAATGCAAAGCGAAAGAAAAACGCATCGGCAGCAGGCAGATACAGTAGTGGAAAAGGAACTGCCGGCGTGAAAAGTTCCGGGGTTGATATTAGGACGGAGAATGGGATAGGGATTTCGGTAAACAGGGCGGAAACCGGAGAGAAGAGTACATATCTGACGGAAGATGACGGCGTTATGCTTGAACTGAGCGATGGAAATGAAAAGGCTGAAAATATGGATGATGTTTCTGATAAAGCAAATAAAACGGCAGCTGGAAAGAATAAGAACGGTATTGAAAACAGTGAAGATAATGAGAACAATGTTTTGATTAGTGAAGCTTCGGATAAGGAGTCACAGAAAAGCAAAAAGGAAGAGGAATACGAAAAGTTTGAAAAACAGCTTGAGAGCCTGAAAGATATGCTTGACAGAATGAAAGAGACTCAGAAGAATATCAAAAAAACAGAGACAAAAACAAAGAAAGTTTTAAATTACAGCTATAAAAAGGTATCGTCAAGTATTCGGAGTGCAAAAAGTGTTTCGCAGGCGAGTAATGCCGTGTCGAGTGCAAGTTCAAATCTTGCGGCTCTTAAGAGAAAGGCGGCAAGCGGAAATTATGATGATGATGAGATTAATATTGCGATTTCCCATGCAAAGAGAATGATAGCCGTTGCTAAAAAGAAACTTGCAAATATCAAGCAGGAAGTTATGAACAAAAAGGATGATGATAAATATATTTCATCAAAGAAAGATGCTGTTATGAGGGTTTCTGAAGAAAAAATAAGAGCCGAGCAGCAGAAAGAACTTAACAAGATTGAGGAGGAGATAAGGAAACAGGAGCAGAAAGAAAAGCTGGCACACAGAGGTGAGGAAAACAACAAACTTCTTGATGCGGATATGACTTACCTTAAAGAAAAGATTGAAATCTGGAAACGAGGCGGCGGAGATCTTGGTATCATGATGGCACAGAGTCAGGGAGCGGGACTTGGCACTGATATGACACAGACAATTACTGACGCTTCAAAACTTGCCGCAGAGCAGACTATGATTTCGGCAGAGCAAAGTGAAGGAGGACAGTCGGAAGTTGCGGCAAGTATAAATCTGTCAGTGTGACAGTAATACCTGCTTTTTGATAAATTTTATTCATCAGTCATGGTTAATCGGGAATTTATTTCATGCTAAAATATAATGATGTAGAGTAAATACATAAAACATTAAAAACAGGTATTTGCACAATTAACATAACCTATAAGTAGTTTTGCAAACACCTAAAATATTAAAAATGGAAAGGGGACTTATAAAGAGCCATGAATGATGACAGTGAAGTTTTAAAAAATCAGGTGCTTATGGCACTCTATGATAATGCTGACGAGGAAAAAAATGTATCGTCGATAGCTAAGATATTAAATGAAAAGAGTTACAAGATAAGTAGAGTGTTGTCGGCACTTGAACAGGAGGGGCTTGTGGATAAGAAAGTCGAGCGTCATCCGAGACTGACAGAGACAGGCAAAAAGAAGATTGAGGAGTACAGGTATAAGGTTGGGATTTTTATTAATCACCTGCTTTATGAGGGGATAAGCGAGGAAAATGCTAAAAAAGATGCCGCCAGATGGGCGTTGAGTACATCGGAGGAGACAATGAATGTGCTTGATGAAGCCAACGAGCGTTACAGGATAAAAAATGAACTCAGGGGGGAGTGCGCGTTCAGCGGAAACATTCTTTGCAAACTTATGAGAGATGGTGATTATAAGTTTTCGTATGTGTTTTACAGAATGTGTTCGGAGGACGGCAATGTGCTTTCAATGGCGAATAACGGATTTGAAAACCCATGTACGCTGAGTGTGAAAAACGGAAAAGGCACGATAAGGCTAAAAGCAAAAAGGGTATCTGCTAATTCAGCAGTCAACGGTCATATGATGATGGGAGAGGTAAGTAAGGTTATGTATTTTGACGGGATTGCATACAAAGAAGCTGCCAAAGAGGGTGATGAAATACTTATTCCTGCAAACACGATACAGTTTGTCAACTCCGGAACAGGTATAGGACAGTTTATGAACGGAACAGTAAATATGAAAATGCAATGTTCGGTGGGAAATATGCATATGCCGGAGTCGGTGGCATTGTTTTCAATGACTATATAATATGCAATAATGCACTATGTGATTAAAAAAGGGTGCAAAAGACATTTTTGAGTGGTTATATGGGTGAGAAAAGTCTGTTAAAAGCCGAAAAAACACCAAAATTACTGATAAAATATCTCAAATAGAAAAATAGTTGCACGATTGCATCAAAAATATTGAATACTGAAAACAAGCGGTTTCAGTATGGAATTATTTGGTAATTGACTAAGTTTTATCAATTAATAAGGGATTTCGTGCAAATGTGCATCAAAAAAATATTCTTGCAAAAATCAAATGCTCTGATATACTTAAGCGTCGTAAGGAACGATGTAAAGCGTTTTAACAGTGAAGTTGACAAAGAATAATGAAAATTGTTTTAAAACTGAAGTTGGCAAAGAGCAACGGAACTTATTTTAAAACTGAAGTTGGCAAAGAACAATGAAAATTGTTTTAACAGTAAAGTTGACAAAGAACAATGTGAAATGTTTTAACAGTGAAGTTGACAAAGAGCAATGTGAGACGCTTTTACAATGATGTTGACAATAAAGGTAACAAAGTGGTTGCCAATGAAGTTATTGTCAGCAGTTTTTTTTGAGGTTCGGGTTAGATATGTATAACTTCAAATAGAAAATAATAACTTAAGGTTGGCGAGATGAACTTGAAAAGAAGTGATGCCAAGGAGCGTAAAGCCAAAAGGAGTAAAGCCAAGAAGCGTAAAGCCAATAGGAGTGATGCTCAAAGGTGTAATGCTTTAGGGAGCATAAGCGGGGTGGCAGCTTCAACCTTACATTAAAACATTTGGAGTGAATACATCGGTCGGATTTTGAAAAGCAGGCAGTGCAATTTTGATTTTTGTTGTACTAGCGTGAAAAATAAGATTTTTCACACGCAGGGTTTGTGTCTGCGCACACTTGACACAAACTTGGTAAGCACAAAAAAACGTGTGCAGAAATGAGGATTAGCATGAGAAAGAAAAATATCGTTTGTAAGGCGGCAGCGGGAATTCTTGCGGCGGCTTTGGTCGTAACAAGTGCACCGACTAACAATATGGTGTTTGTCAAAGCGGCTGAGAGCAGTTCGCAGAGTGATGCGGCGTCAGAGGCATTGGCAGAAACTATAAAAAAGGCAGAGGCATTAGTGGAGACAGACTATTCGACAGACAGTTGGGAACAGTATAAACCACAAATAGATGAAGCTGTCGCAAAGGCAAAGACAGCAACGGGTTCAGCTATATCAACATCTGACAGTGATCTTAAGAAACTGTTGAGAAAACTTCAGGCTGCAGCAACCGAAGCTGAGATAGAGACACTTAAGGAAGCAATTAAAACAGGAGAGACTTTCCTTAAAGAGCATACGGAAAATGAATATACGGAGAAGTCATGGAAGAACTATGGAAGTAAGATTTCCGGAAATGTAGAAAAAGGAAAAACTCTTATAGAAAATATAAATGCAGGTACACGCAGAGAATCAGGTTATGATGTGAGAAGTACTGCAAGTGGCATTACAAGTAATATTTCAAGACTTATCAAGTCATGCGATAAAACAAAACTTGAAGCTCTTATAAAAGAAGCTGAAAATCTCAAAGAGGAAGATTATACGGCAGATAGCTGGAAGACTGCTTCAAAAGCTATTTCAACAGCAATCGCTACGGCAAATGAAGAAATATCAATTCGTGGAGATAAAAATAACGAATATAATGGAAGACAGGCACTTATAGCGGCAATGGATAAGTTGGAGCTTGCACAGGTTACCGTGGGACGAGGAAGTTTTCAGAAGAAACTCGCACCTGGAACTTACAGTATTCCTATTGAGCTGTTGAACGGAGGAAGATCCGAGTCGACAAAGCAGTACACATCAGCAGGATATATGAAAGAGACATCTATGGCTGGAGGCTGTTTTCCGGGAAATGCAACTCTTGTAATCCACAAGGATGGAACTGCTACACTCACGACCGCAACACAGGCTATAACGGCTATGGGTATGTCAGATGCGGCAAATGACTGGACTGTATATGAAAATACACAGAATTATCTTGACGGAAATGCAACTGCAACAAGCGGAAACCGTTATAAGGCTCATGTTGATAAGACATATACTGTGAACGGAAAGAAAAAACCGTCGCAAATATCATTTATCGTACCTGATTTAAAGCAGAATGTTGTTGCAGTCAGAATGTATATCAGTGTTATGAGCATCAATCAGGATGCGTGCATCGGTCTTGACTGGGCAAACATTGAAAAAGTAAGTGATGATGCGGCAATTTCCGAGATGGAAAAAGAGTATGTTACATATGATGCTTCTGCAAAGGCTGATGTAAAGACTGACATGGCAGAGGCAGTTAAGACAATGAGTGAGGGTGTGACTGTCAAGCTTGCATCAAATGCTGAACTTGATGAGGATGTTACTGTTAAAGGCGGAACACTTGACCTTAACGGATATACACTTGCACAGAAAGATAACATCTTAACGGTAAGAGGAGATGTGACAATAAAGGACAGCAGTAAGGATAAGACGGGCAGCATTACGCATGAACAATATGACGAGGATGCGGATACATCTACATCAATAGTTGTAGCTGACGGCTTACTTACGGCTGACGGAGTTGCCATTGAGGGACAGATAGGTAACTATGTAATGTCCGGCAGTCATATTTGTATGCAGGATTTACCTCATATCGCAGTAACTCTTAAAAACTGTACGCTCACAAATACTGCCGTGATAACAGGTTCCGGATACGGCAGAAATAATAATAATGTTTATTTCGGTTATCTTGATGAAGGTATTGATCTTGAAATGGATAACTGTACTACTGACAATCTGGTTTCAGCAGGTTACGGACAAAAAGAAAAATCAGTAGTAAAGAACAGTAAATTAGGAAAATTAGAGCTTATGGGAATAAGTGCTGATGTTGAAGACTGTGAGGTATCGGGCAGAGCAACAGTCGATGTTTCAGGAAAGGCAGTAGTAAAAAACAGCAAATTTAACGGACTTTCATTAGGCTCAAATGAAGATACGGAACTTGATAATGTAACATCAATCCTTGATGAAAATAATAATTCTCAGGCTGCACTTACGGTAGACGGTGCAGGAACAGTCACAATAAAAAACGGTGTTTTCTCAGGTGAAAAATCAAGGTCAGGTGTTGGTCTTAAGGTAGATGGAACACCTGCAGTGATAGAGGGCGGTTACTTTAAGGCAGTGACAGGAAAGGACGCTGTGAGCGGACCTTATGAGACAAAGTCAGGATGTATCTTAGGCGAGGTAAGTGATGGTGAGTATGTAGGATATACAACAGTCGTTGAGGGTACTGAAAAGGAGGACCCGGATGTAAAATATGTTGCAACTATCTACAATGCAGACGGAAGTGTTGCCAAGAACATAAAGGAAAAGGATGCGTCCCTTGCCCTTGTTTATGCTAAGGACGGTCAGACCGTTAAGTTAAATGAGGATATGACTATAACTGATGATGACATATTTAAATTTTATAAGAAGTTTACACTCGACCTCAATGGTTATGAGCTTAAATTAGAGGGATATGCTTATATAACAGGAAATGCAGGAACTTGTACCGTAGTTGACAGCTCAGAGAAAAAGACAGGAAAAATTAAAGCAGAAACAGGAGTGTTTGCAGGTAATTCAGAAACGGCATCACTCGTACTTGACGGTGTAAATGTTGAAGCACTAGCGATGGCATTAATATCAGTAGGTCATGTATATGTTAAGAACGGTACAAAGGTAACAGGTGCGGCATATCTTACAGCGGTAATGGGAGCAGGTCCTACACATATCTATGACAGTACATGGGTAATGGGCAAGCAGGATTTGCAGGGAACTGAAATCACACAGGAAGCTGCAAAGGAACTTCTTGAGGGTTCAGTTCGCACGGCACAGTACAATATTAAAGAAAATGAAGACGGTTCATTCACTGTATCAGCAACAGAACTCGGTAAACAGATGAGAGCATTTGAGGAATTAAATTCCGATGATTACACGGAAAGCTCTTATAAAACAGCAAAAGAAATTTATGATGAGATTGACACAACGGCAGACGAAGATGTGACAGAAGATGTTTCAAAAGAATTTGTCACAAAACTTACAAATGCAATGAAAGCACTTGTAAAGGTTGCTTCTTCTGATGAATTAGCAGGACTTAACAGTGCCATTGAGAGTGCGTCAGCATTAGACGAAAACTCATACACAGCTGCAAGCTGGAAAGATGCGGACATTGCGTCAGCAGTTGCAAATGCAAAAACAGCGGCAGAGAGCAAAGAAAAAGATAGCGTAGTAAACGCAAAGACAACACTTGACAGTGCCATTGCAAAACTTGTAAAAGCAGGAGATAAGACAGCACTTGAAGCAAAGATAAAAGAAGCAAATGCGATTGCAGAGGGTGATTATACGGCAGAGTCTTATAAGGCATTAAAGGATGCAGTTGCGGCAGCAGGACAGCGTATCACAGAGCGTGCGGCACAGGCAGACCTTGATAAAGCAGCGGCAGATATTCAGACTGCAATATCAAATCTTAAGAAGAAAGAGGCAGTGGTCGTACCAAGTCAGACACCTACACAGGAGCCTACACAGACACCTGCACCTACAGAAAGTGCAGCACCTGCTCCGGTAAACACACCGAGTGCAGAGCCGACTAAAAAGCCGGAAGAGTCAGCTAAACCAACAGTTAAGCCTACGGCAGCACCAACAAAAACACCGACAAAGACAACAACAGTCAAGGTTGCGGCAGTTAAGGGTGTAAAGGTAAAGAATGTTAAGAAACTTAAAGCTGTTGTCTCATGGAAGAAAGTTTCAAAGGCATCAGGCTACGAAGTATATCGTGCTGACAAGAAGAAAGGCAAATTTAAGAAGATAGCAACTGTTAAAAAGGGCAGTGTTGTCAAATATACAAATAAAAGATTAAAGAAGAAAAAATCATATTACTTCAAAGTACGAGCATACAGAGTTTCAGGAAAGAAGAAAGTATATGGAAAGTATTCTTCAACAGTAAAGGTAACTGTTAAAAAATAACTTTTATTAACGCAAAGGCGATGTAGGTCGTGCCGTCGGGTATCGACTTAAGAAATGAGGAGTTAAGATGAGATTGAAGAAATGGCAGACAAAATTTGCGGCATTAATGCTTGCAGGAGCCATGGTATTCGGTCAGTGTGCATGGGCTGCCACAGATGATGTGGTGGCTTTTGCCGCTGAGAACGATACGGTGGCATTTGGAAAATCAGCAACGGCTCTCAGTAAAAACAGTACATATATAGTACCGTTGTCACTTAAAAACGCTAATAATCTTGAGCAGGAGTCAGCGGCAAAGGAGAGCATCGGAAAGTACGGAGTGCTTAAAATCGATGAAAACGGAAATGCGACGCTCAATGTTGTACTTAGAAGCGTTACTGTTGGAACAGCGACCGATTACGCAACGGATTATAAGATTTATCAGTCACAGACAAAGCCAAATACAGGGGATTCGTCTGTTGATGCGACTGTAATATCGACACAGGATGTGTATTTTACAAACGGAAGTGAACAGAAAGCAAAGACAGTTCCAAAGGAGATTTCATTTAAGGTTCCTGATGCCACAAAGACAGAAGACGGAATTTATATGAGTATGTTTGTTGAAGCAATGGGTTATGCACCTGATGCTTATCTTTTAGTTGATTATGCAAATGCCGTGCTTTCAGGAGACGCTTCGCTCAACTATACAACGGAACAGGGAGTGTCAGAGGTTCAGCAGTTCGGAAAATATAATGTAGGCGTAAAAGTCAGCGTAAAAGACGGACAGATAAGTGATGTTGACATAGAGGGTTCTGATTTTAAGGGCGATTCAGCAGAGGAAAATCAGATTTATTTCAACAGAGCCGCAAAAGGAATGAAAGAAAAACTTGTCGGACTTTACCGCAATGATGCCGAAAAACTTAACGGACTTGATGCGGTTTCGGGAGCGACAGCTTCATCAAATGCCATTAAAGAAGCGGCAATGAACGCACTCGGTGTGACGATTGAAAAGGAAGTTATCCCTGATGCACCTACAGAAGCATTGAAGCCGGGATTTTACAGTATCGAGTTAAAGGACCGCACGGATGTTGTTGACCACGGACTTGTCGGTGACGAGAAAAAGGCACTCGCTTATATCCGTGTTGACGCTTCGGGAAAAATGTACCTTACATATCAGATGGTTTCAGGTTCTGACAAAGAGCCGCTTTATGTACTCGGATATAACGGCTGGTATAAGGGAAATAATATTTCGGCGGAAAATCTTACTATGGACGGAGTGACCTACGAGACGGAGTCAGCGGAAGTTCCGACTATCGGTAAGCAGAATGTCGTGACAAACATAACAGTTCCGCTTGACGGCCTGAGACAGACTTATGTAAATAATGTTTATCTTTATGTTGAAGCCATGAAAAAACTTGACGGAGTTGTTTCGGGGGTTAATTTTGACAAAGGTAAATTTAACATTGACTCAACAGTTACACTTTACTGGGACACACTTACCGCATTGACGGATGAAAATGAGCAGGCTTTGAGTTTTGCTTCATTGAGTGACGGAGTTTATAAAGTGACGGGAAATATGCAAAAGCCTGACGGAACGGTATCAATGAGTGACAGTGCGATAAATCACAATATCAAATTTACCGTTAAAGATGGGGTTTATTATCTGACACTTGATTTTAACAGCCTTACAATAGGAAGTCTTAAGGGTTATCTTAGCAAATTGAGATACTATGACACGGGATATAAACCTGATACACAGGCAAATCCTACGGGAATATTAAAAGATGTTACGATTGATGATTACCAGACATATACCGACGGAACCAGACTTGCCGACACGCTCGGAACTGATTATCCGAATAAGGTTACGATAAAGGTAATACCTGAAGCATTGTACGATTTTTCTTACAATAACAAGAATATATCAGCAGGAACAGTTCCTTTGCAGGTATTTGTACCGATAATGGAAGCAATCACAAAGGGAACAGGTACACAGCCGGTTTATCTTAAACTTGACCTGTCAACTGTTACGGCGACAACAGCGGATGATGCGGCATTTAATGAGACAGAAGAAAAACAGGCAAATCCAAATGCGTCGGCTGCACCTGATAATTCAGCAGCACCGGGAACATCATCGTCTCCAACGGACACGGCAAAGCCGGGTGAATCGCAGACACCGGGAACATCATCATCTCCGACAGGGACAGCGAAGCCGGGAACATCATCGTCTCCGACAGATACAACAAAGCCTGATACATCATCGTCTCCAACAGATACAACAAAGCCGGGAACATCGACGGCACCGACGGAGACAGCGAAGCCTGATAATTCAGCAGAGCCTAATACATCGGCAAAGCCTGAACCGACAAACAGTCCTAAGCCTACAAGTTCAACAAACAAAGTAAAGGTTGGAACAAAGGCAAAGGCAGCAGGAAATACTTATAAAGTAACTGCAAATGGAAAGGTTACACTCACTGCTGCAAAGAAAAATGTGAAAAGTGCAACTGTTCCACAGACGGTTAAGATAAAAGGAGTTTCATTTAAGGTGACTGCTATTGCACCGAATGCATTTAAAAATAATAAGAAACTTACAACTGTTACTATCGGAAAATATGTGACAAAAGTTGGAAATAATGCGTTTAAGGGCTGCAAGAAGCTTAAGACGGTTAAGTTTGCAAAAGGTATTTC
>JBNMLR010000035.1:0-11582 GCA_050874945.1 Butyribacter sp.
GAACTGATGTGATTGAACCTTTCTTTGTAGATGTGATACGCTCCTGCAAAGCACCCATCTCCGTCTGAAGTGTAGGCTGATAACCTACGGCACTAGGCATACGGCCGAGAAGTGCTGAAACCTCTGAACCAGCCTGTGTGAAACGGAAAATGTTGTCGATGAATAAAAGTACATCTTTTCCTGATCTGTCTCGGAAATTTTCTGCCATTGTAAGTCCCGTAAGAGCAACTCTCATACGTGCTCCGGGTGGCTCGTTCATCTGACCGAATACCATTGTTGTCTTGTCGATAACTCCTGACTCGATCATTTCATAATAGAGGTCATTACCCTCTCTTGTACGCTCTCCTACGCCTGTGAATACTGAATATCCACCATGCTCCTGAGCGATATTTGTGATAAGTTCCTGTATAAGTACAGTCTTACCAACTCCCGCACCACCGAAAAGACCGATTTTTCCACCTTTCTGATATGGGCAGAGAAGGTCAACGACTTTAATTCCCGTCTCAAGGATTTCTGTCTGTGTTGACTGCTCCTCAAAAGCAGGTGCTTTTCTGTGAATAGGGTCATATTCAACACCTTCCGGTGCCGGTTTTTCATCTATAGGATTGCCAAGTACATTGAACATTCGTCCAAGTGTCTTTTCACCGACCGGAACTGATATAGGACCACCGGTAGCAATAGCTTCCATTCCTCGTACCAGTCCGTCTGTCGGACCCATGGCAATACAGCGGACAGTATCATCACCAAGATGCTGTGCTACTTCTACTACAAGTTCTTCACCGTCTTTGAGAGGAACTTTGATAGCGTCATTGATTTCAGGAAGTTTTCCTTCTGAAAATCTGACATCGAGAACGGCACCGATGATCTGTGTAAGTTTACCTGTATTTAATTCTGCCATCTCTTTTTCCCTTCTTAAAATTTATTATCTTTCGGACAATATCCAATATTATTTAGATTTTGACCGAAAAGTTTTGCAGTTGTTATTCAGCAATATTCTTAAAACCGGTTATTGACGCAACCTTAAAAGTTAAAGTCAAATCATAAGCAGGCAATAACCAAAATCAATGAGATTGATAATATTTAAGAAATAGCCGATGCTCCTGCAATAATCTCCGTAAGCTCCTGAGTGATAGATGCCTGTCTTGCTCTGTTATATTTAAGTGACAGGTCACTTATCATGTCCTCCGCATTACTTGTTGCTGAGTCCATCGCCTGCATACGGGCACCGTTTTCGCTGGCGTGTGCCTCCACAAGTCCTCCATATATAAGACTGTTTATATATTTTGGAATTATGGCATCGAGTGCCTCCTCAGGTTCCGGCTCATAATTCATAAGCGTAAGCTTGTCTAACGGACTCTGGTCTTCTTCCTGCTCAGATACTATATCCTCCGCATCAATAGGAAGAAGTTTCATAAGCGTTGGAATCTGGACAACGGTATTTTTAAAGATAGTGTAGGCGATATAAATCTCACCTATCTCACCCTTGACAAATTTGCCAAGCACATCTTTTCCGATACCTGTCGCATCACTGTAAAGCGGCTCGTTCATAGCTTCCGAATAATCGCCTGCTATCTCGTAGCCCTGACGCATAAGGGTATCTCTGCCCTTTGTTCCAACAGCATATATAAGTGTATCTTCTTTTTTAAAGCGTTCATCATGTGTCACAAGTTTTACTACATTTGAATTGTAGCCGCCTGCAAGTCCTCTGTTTGATGTAATAACAATAACAGCCTTTTTGTCTGACTCGCTTTTCTTTAAAAACGGATGCGACAACTGACCTGACCTTGCTATCATATCGGCAACCGTCTCATACATCGTATCAAAATACGGCTTTGACAACTCTGCTCCGACTTTTGCCTTTTGCAATTTTACAGATGATACAAGCTTCATAGCCTTTGTAATCTGCCCTGTACTCTGGACACTTTCCTTACGCCTTTTTATATCTCTCATTGAGGCCATATCATCACACCTCTCTATCTGTTCTTAACGAACTCTGCCTTGAATTTTTCGATTGCCTGAACAAATCTTTCTTCCATATCTTTTGAAAGTTCACCTGTCTCTTTTATCGTACCCGGAACTTCAGGATACTTCTCATCGATGAACTGTAAAAGACCTTTTTCAAAGTCGGCAATATCTTCAAGTTCAATATCTATGAGATATTTATGTGTTGCAGCATAAATACTGATAAATTCATGCTCAACAGACATAGGATTGTAGTTGTCCTGTTTTAATACCTCACGAATTCTCTCTCCCTGTGCAAGCTGTGCTTTTGTCTCAGGGTCAAGGTCTGAACTAAACTGTGAGAATGCCGCAAGCTCTCTGTACTGAGCAAGCTCGATACGGATAGAACCTGAAATCTTCTTCATGGCTTTTATCTGTGCAGCTCCACCTACTCGTGAAACTGAAAGACCGGCATTTACGGCAGGACGGAAACCTGAGTTGAACATCTCTGTCTCAAGATATATCTGTCCGTCTGTTATTGAGATAACATTTGTAGGAATGTATGCTGATACATCGCCTGCCTGTGTCTCAATGATAGGAAGTGCTGTAAGTGAACCTCCTCCAAGCTTGTCTGAAAGACGCGCTGCTCTCTCGAGAAGTCTTGAGTGAAGATAGAATACATCACCCGGATATGCCTCTCGTCCTGGTGGACGCTTTAAGAGCAATGCAAGTGTACGGTATGCTGCTGCGTGTTTTGTAAGGTCATCATAGATTACAAGTACGTCCTCACCATTCTCCATCCATTCCTCACCGATGGCACATCCTGAATATGGTGCAATATACTGTAATGGTGCAAGTTCGCTGGCTGTTGATGCAACTACTGTCGTATAGTCCATCGCACCGAACTCCTCAAGTTTATTTACAAGTGCCGCAACTGTTGATGCTTTCTGACCTATTGCGACATAAATACACTTAACACCCTGACCTTTCTGATTGATAATAGTATCAATGGCTATCGCCGTCTTACCTGTCTGGCGGTCACCAATGATAAGCTCACGCTGTCCTCTTCCGATAGGAACCATTGAGTCAATCGCCTTGATACCTGTCTGAAGCGGTGTATCTACCGATTTTCTTGAGATAACACCTGATGCAACTCTCTCAATCGGTCTTGTTTTTGTTGTCTTTATCGGACCTTTGCCATCTATAGGCTGTCCGAGAGAATTTACTACTCGTCCGAGCATTTCATCACCAACCGGCACCTCAACAACTCGTCCTGTAGTCTTTACTATATCGCCCTCGTTGATATTTTTATGGTCACCTAAGAGTACGGCTCCGACATTGTCTTCCTCAAGGTTTAAAACCATGCCGTAAATTTCATTTGGAAATTCCAGCAATTCGCCTTCCATAGCCTTTGCAAGACCATGAATACGCGTAATACCATCGGCAACCTGTATAACAGTACCTGTATCTGCAACCTCAAATTTGGTACTGTACTGTTTAATCTGTTCTTTGATAACCGAACTGATTTCTTCAGGTTTCAAATTCATGATACTCTCGCACCTTCTTTCGATTTAATTTAGTTTGACAAACGGACTTTTGACAATTCTCTTGCCATAGTCTCAAGTTTTGTCTTTACGCTGCTGTCCACGATCCTGTCACCGATGCGGATAACCATACCGCCTATAAGTGACTCATCCACACTGTACTTTGCAATTATCTTTTTGTACGGTGTAGTTGTAAGCAGCTTGTCTTCAACCGCCTTTTTCTGTGCTTCACTAAGCTCTATGGCGGATTTAATCTCAGCAGTTCCTATTTTTTCTGCTTCATGTACTCTCTCAACAAAATAATTCAAGATTTCTTCTATCTTTGAAAATCTTCCCTTTTCCACGATAACCGTAAGGAAACCGACCATGTCGTCAGACACTTTGTCTTTGAAAGCACTTTCTATCATGGCTTTCTTTTCTTCAACGGGAATTCTAGGATAGCCTATTATCTTTATATACTCTTCGTTTTCTTTCAGCACATCAAGTACAGCTTCCACTTCCTCGAGATGGCTTTCAAGCTTATCTTCCTCAGCCGCCACCTCAAAAAGTGCGTCACCGTAAGTTTTGGATATTAGCTTAGCCATGTCTCTTCACCCATCTCTTCCAATGTATCTGCGATAAGCTGTGACTGTTTTTCTTCATCAAGAGAAGATGCCACTATCTTTTCAGCCATAACTGTTGCAACAGATACCATTTCTTTCTTAACATCATCCTTAACCTTAGACTTTTCAAGTTCTATGTCATGATTTGCCCTGTCAACAATCCTTGCAGCTTCTGCCTTGGCCTCGTCCACTATCTCGTTTTCTCTCTTGACAGCGTTCTTTCTCGTCTGGCTCAAAATCTGTTCTGCTTCTTTATCAACAGCCTTAAGTTTTTCATCATATTCTGCCTTAAATTCAATGGCATCCTGTTTTTCTTTTGCTGCTTTTTCAAGCTGTTCCTTTATATATGCCTGTCTCTTTTCAAGAAGATCCCTTGCAGGATTGAAAAGAAGATGTGACAAAAGAAGAAACATTGCGAACATTGCAAGTATTGTGATAGCTGAATCCACAAGAAGCTGTGGGTCAAGACCAAATATATAATCTCCAAGTCCGTCACCTGCTAAAGCAACCTTTACCAAACCATTCACTTTACAGCCTCCTTTCTATTTTAACTCTTTTTAGTTCCTTCGCTTTCAGCAATAATCTTTCTTAAACTGTCGTTCATAAACATTATCTGCTTTCCAGAAAAGCTCCCTTCTTGAACTGTCGTTCAAGAAGTATCCTTCGCTTTCAGCTCAGTCTATTTAAGTTTGCCATAAAGAGGGTTAGCAAATAAGAGAATAAGGGCAACTACGAGTCCGTAAAGACCTGTTGTCTCTGCTACCGCCTGTCCTAAAAGCATTGTTGACATGATGTCACCCTTTGCTCCAGGATTGCGTCCTACTGCTGATGCACCATAACCTGCTGCGATACCCTGACCTACACCAGGTCCGATACCTGCGATAACTGCAAGACCTGCACCGATTGCAGAGCCCATTAAAACTAAACCTTCGTTTGTAATATTCATTGTTCTTCCTCCTCAAAATAAATATAATAATTGTTATGCGTCTTCTCCTATCGCATCTGCGACAAAGCACATAGTCAGCATACAGAATACATATGTCTGAATGCATCCAGAGAATACATCAAGATATATATGCAATGCTGCCGGCCATACCAAAGTAAGCACTTTTGGCAACAAACCATAGATAAGTCCCATCATTACCGTACCTGACAGGATGTTTCCGAAAAGTCGGAGAGACATCGATACAGGCGTTGAAAATTCACTGATAAGATTCATTGGGAAAAATAAGAAGATTGGTTCAAACAAACCTTTTATCTTGCCCATCTTCTGGTACTTGAATCCATTGTACTGAATCATCACCCATGTAATAACGGCGAGCGGAAATGTCACACCGAAATCCGCTGTCGGCGGTCTTAAGCCTAACAATCCTGATAAGTTGCACGTAAGTATAAACAAAAACAAGGCACTTACATAATTTCTGAACTTCACGGCATTTTTAGCTCCCATTGAGCTTGCAACCATTCCATCAAGTTTCTCAACTATCAGTTCGACCACATTCAAAAACGGACCGGGTGCTTCTTTGGGATCTGCTTTCTTAATCGCACGGTTTGCAAACAAGGCAAAAACCAGCAGAAATGCCATGACGATTATCATTGATATATGCGTCGTTGTCAGATAGACTTCGTGTCCGAGAAACATAAATTTCTTGTCGGTATATCCTCTGATGAAAAAGTCTACTTCACCGCCTGCAAGCAGTGCCTTACTGTTTACCCATGACATATTTAAGATGTCACTTCCCACATTCTCATCCTCCTTCTTTATTTTTTATGACTATCTTAGTCATTACAACTATAGTCATGAAAATATATTTGTATGTTCAATGAACAAACAAGCAAATATACTCTCATCACCATAGTTTCTTATATATCAGTTATTATCCCACTCTTTTGACACCGACAATAAAACGGTGCACATACGGTTGCATATATGCCGTCATCTTCACACCCATAAGTCCTAATACAACACCTATAGGATGCACATAACTGTACCATATCATCGACACCATAAGAACTGCCGCCATTATAAATGTTCTCTGAAATGCAGATTTTAATGTATGTTTTCTCGCATTTTCCGGATCCATGTCTAGTGCTATGTCAAGATGTTTATACATATGATAGATAATTCCTGCTGCCGCAAATGCCCCAACCAGAACACCACAAATAGCCGCTGGTTTGTTTTCTGCTATCAAAGCAAGCATAACCAAAACCGGCAGCGACCATATAAACACTCCTATAATCATTTCTTTTAAAATCTTTTTCGCTTCTCGCATATTTTTATTTTTCTACCTTTTCCTATCTCTGTCTTAACTTTCATCTATAATTACCATTATAACCATTGGCACTCTGTATTGCAAAAACTTTTATTCCACACATTCATGTTTAACTCAAAAGTTCTGTCGTGCCTTATGTTCCGGATACCGCTTTTTCTTCCCCTCCATAACATCTGAAAAATCTTCATCAGGATGTGTCTTTCTATAATTTTTCAAATCTTCCATATATTGAAGCTTTTCATTTTCTTTCTTTTTGTCTGATGCATAAAATGATTTTGTAACCATATATACACTTCTAAATCCTGAGCCTATGCCAAGCACAAGCAAAATCGGAAATATAATCTCTATACCAGTCAGCCTGTTCAGCCACACACCTAAAGCTCCGCACAAAAAAATCGGAACCATCATAACTATTCCTAACTGCGTGACCATCATCATGCTTTTTAAAACCTTTCGACTATCTTCTTTCAAAATCTTCCTCCATAATCTGCATATCAATTCTTAGCATCAGTTTTGTAAAAGCAACTTTTTTCATAACATCATAATCATAATATATCTATATATCTCTTATATTATTTCTACATACCTTTTTATTATAAATTATCAGTAGGCAAAAGTCCACCCACAAGGTGAATTTTGTCAGTTAATCGTAACAGTCCGTCAAAAAAAATAATTTGCAATATAATCAGCCTGTTCTTTGTATAGTTCATTCTATCTTTACATTAATACAGCCTTTCATTTCTCAAATCAAGCCTGCTCCCCTACGACCGTGCTCAGATTACCTTTTACTTCTCGAACTTCGTCATACACTCCCTGAACCTCAAATTCACTTCTCAAACTTCGTCATATGCTCTCCGAACCCCAAATTCACTTCTCAAACTCCGTCATATGCTCTCTGAATCTCAACGGAAGATTTCCTGTTTGCAATTTTTTATTTTCTCTCTCTTTGACGGCTATATTTTCAAAGAACACTTTCCACAAATCTGAATACTCCTCCTCTGTTTCATTCAATTCTTTGAGCCGTTGTTCCTCATTTTCACTTAGCAGCCTTATTTCCCATTTACCGCCCGCCTCATGGAAAACTGCCTTGTGATGCCTTGCATCATATATGATAAACCACTCACTGTTAAACCTGTCCGCAAAATGATTTGCCATATGTGCCACAATGTCGTGTTTCGGCTCTATCACACCAAGAAGAAGCGGCGGATTGTGTATGACTTCCTTAAATCTCAAAACCTCAATATATCGGTACGCTTCATTCTGGACACTGCGTACAAGCGTAAACATATCGGCAACCTCCTGAAACTGAACCGCCATCACAACCTTTGCCCCAAGAGTAAATCCATATGTGATAAACTGATATATCACATCACCTCTGCGTGCCTCTCCGCTCACTATAGCTTTCATCACATACTCATACGCTTCATGCGAAATCTTTTCCTTAATCGCATCAAGAACAGAATTCATCTTCTTCACGGAACTCTCCACATCTATATAATCCGCAAACAGCTCCATGCTATACATATAATCAGCAGACTGCGGCTGAATTTTAATATACTTATGACCGTACCCCGATATACCTGCTTCATATATGGCACTAAAAATGCCTACTTCATCATCCGCACACCTGTATATGCGTGTCCTCTTATCTCCCATAATGCTTACGGCTCTCCTTTCTACCCAAGTTGAAAATCATCAAACAGCGTAAGCTGCTTATAAGTAATATCCGCCCCAAAACCTCTCATCACATCGCCCTCATTGGTAACAAGACTTCTCGTAATATAATCTTCATCCACTTTGAGAAAATCATACATCATTCTTCCGTTGCATGTTATAAAAAATACGGCACGCTTTAGAACAACACCTATCGCCTTTAATGAATTAAAATCAAGACTTCCTGACTTTCTCGCACGGACTATGCGCCCTGCCGACTTCACTCCTATTCCGGGTACTCTTAAAAGTGTATTGTAATCGGCTTTATTTATCTCGACCGGAAAATCTTCCAGATGCCCTAATGCCCAGTCACATTTCGGGTCTAAGAAAGTATTGAAAAACGGTCGTTTTTCGGATAAAAGTTCATTTGCTTCAAATCCATAATATCTCAGCAGCCAGTCTGCCTGATAAAGCCTGTGTTCCCTGCGAAGCGGAGGTCCGCCTGCCTGTGCCGGAAGCGTGCTGTCATTGTTTACATTTATAAATGCCGAATAGAATACCCTCTTTAGGTCAAATCTTTTATAGAGTGCTTCGGATACGGACATTATCTCATAATCACTCTCACCTGTCGCACCGATTATCATCTGCGTGCTCTGTCCTGCCGGAACAAAACCTCTGCTCGTATCGGTCCTGTTCCACATGGTAAGTGCGTTTGAGCCTGTCTTATGTTCCTGCATAGACAGAATATCCGTTTTGTCAATCTGTTCTGTCGATTTTCCGCCTTTAAAATCAGCATTTAATATTGCATTTTTTCCTGTGTCCGCCGATATATTATCTGTTTTTTCATTACTGCTGTTATGAATATTGCTTTGTTTTTCAAATACATTCTTTCTCCCATCAATATTGTTCCTTTCTTCAAATACATTCTTTCTTTTATCAATGTTTTTCTGTTCTTCAAATCTGTCCTTTCTCCCACCTGTCAAACTGCCCTCAGGCGTAATCTTGTGTTCCTCAATCTCCATACTCCGTCCCATACGCTTTGATGTGTACCAGTACGCACTCCGATTGCCACCTTTCATCCCTAGCATTTCCCTGCTCTGCGCCATGCCCGACTGTATCTGGCGCATCGGTGTGAGAATGTTTTTCCTGCTCTTGTTCGGGGCAAGCTCCCTAAGTCCCGCCTCTGTCGGAAGTTCAAGATTGACGCTCATCCTGTCTGCATACCAACCTGCAAGTTCAACAAGCTCCTGTGAAGCTCCGGGGATAGCCTTGCAATGTATATAGCCATTGAAACGGTGTACTACCCTGAGGTCATGGAGCGTCTTGCATATAAGTTCCATCGTATAATCGGGAGAATATAAGATGCCTGAACTCAAAAACAATCCCTCTATATAATTTCTCCTGTAAAATTCCATAGTAAGCCTACACACCTCCTCAGGCGTAAAAGAAGTCCTCGGAACATCATTTGACACACGATTTATACAATATTTGCAATTATAAATACACTCATTTGTAAACAGTATCTTAAGCAAAGACACGCATCTGCCATCTGCCGCAAAGCTGTGACAGATACCACACGACATTGCGTTGCCTATCTCACCCTTGATGCCGTCACGCTGCACTCCGCTCGAAGTACAGGCAACATCATACTTTGCCGCATCAGACAATATCTGTAACTTCTTCATAAGATTTATATCACTCTCAAAAACCATGCAATCGACCGCCTTTCTCGAACTTTAGTTCCCGAACATCTGTTTATATTCTATCATCATATAACCTCCCTGTCAATCACCATTTATTACCATTATCCCGCTGCCGCAATGTCAGGCAGATAACCACAAGCTTCCCTGCTGCCTGCTCATAACACTATCAACTGCTGCCACTCACACTCATAATGTCCCCGCCCCGTCAAACATTTTTTTGACATACTGCATATATATACTGTAAAATACCATACGGAAATAACAGTTCAGCCTTGCAAAATCGTCACAGATTTACCAGATTGTAGGGATATAACAAATAATATAAGCAGACATTCCGTCGTCGTCAGCACTTGGTCAATGTTTTTTATTGACCTATGTACTGCTACGAACGACGGCATAGCGGGAGCGTGCCTGCGTTATTATTGTTATATCCTTACAATCAGCACAACTTTCAACTGATTTTGCACGCACAACAAACTTTAGGGGGGACACCGTGAAAAAGAAACTATTGTCAAAACTGCTTGTATGCACACTTGCTTTACAGACTGCATTTGCATCGTCTGTATCTATGCCCGCAAACACAAAAAAGGCATCTGCCGCACTGACAGGAAAAAGTCCGTTTACAAGCTCCACTTATACACACAACGATACTTTTAGCGGGTATAATATATATCACGGAATTGATGTTTCAAAATACAACAATAACAACGGCACTATTGACTGGAACAAAGTTAAAAAAGCAGGAGTCGATTTCGTACTTGTAAGAGTTGGCTACAGAGGTTACGGAAAATCAGGCACTCTCTGTACCGACCCTTTTTATAAAACAAATATAGAGGGTGCTCTTGCCGCCGGAATAAAGGTCGGTGTTTACTATTTTACCGAAGCACTCACGACAGCAGAAGCTAAAGCAGAAGCCAAGTTTTGTATAGATAAGATTAAAGATTATGATATTACGCTGCCGGTTGCCATCGACTACGAGTATCCGACTGACGGCTCAAAGCCGGTCGGCAGAATGTATGATGCAAAGTTAAGTAAATCCGCTGCAACAGCTAATGTAAAAGCATTCTGTGCAGCCGTTAAAGATGCGGGATATACACCGCTTGTCTACGCAAATAAGAGTGACCTTTCAAGCCTTATTGACGGTGCTTCAATAGGCAAATCATATAAAGTATGGCTCGCAAATTACACTACAAAAACAACTTATGCCAATAAATACGAATACTGGCAGTACACAAGTTCGGGAAAAGTCAACGGCATAACAGGAAAGGTTGACTGCAACTTCTGGTACACAAAGAGCAAACTTGATGACACAGGCGCAACACCTGCTCCAACGGCAACAAACACACCAAAGCCAACTGCTTCTCCAACGGTCAAACCGACAGCTAAGCCTACCGCAAAACCTACTGCTAAAGCAACAACCAAGCCTAACACAAAACCTGTCGGCACAAAAGTGGCTGCACCAAAGAATTTTAAAGCTGTTTCCGGCACAAAGGCAATCACTTTAAAATGGACAAAAAGCAGTAATGCCACCGGATACCAGATATTCAGAAAAGACTTTTATGATGGCAGTTACAAAAATATTAAAACAATATCAAACGCAAATACGACAACTTATAAAGACACAAAAGTAACAAACGGACATGAATATTATTATAAAATAAGAAGTATAAGCAAAACCGCTTCTGCAACAACATACAGCAGTTACGCTTCACTTACGGCAGCCGCTTCAAACAGCCGTGCCGCGATAACACAGGCAAAACTCAAACTGTTGAAAACACCTTCTGCACAGTCAGATGCTTTTAGGACAATACCTAAAAATTCAATAGTTGAATATATCGGTAAAACAATTTACAAAAACAATACAAC
>JBNMLR010000036.1:0-11539 GCA_050874945.1 Butyribacter sp.
ATATAAGCAAGTTCCTCTTTTGTTATGCCTTTTTCCTGCATAAATTCCTTTAAAAATGTATATTTATCTTTTACATTCTGAAACAGATAGTCTACTTTTAATTCTTTCATGCGACGCTCTGTTGCCTTACACTGTCTCCCGGTCAGTACAACGGTTTTTATTCCCACATTGCTGCATACAAAAAATCCAATAGCATCTTTTGTGCAGAATTTTTTACATTCATTGCCGTTCTCATCATAATAAATCCCGGCGTCTGTCAATGTTCCGTCTACATCAATAACCATATATTTAATGTTTTTATTCATCAATAACTCCTTTGTCTATACTGTACTGTGTCGGTGTCAGGAAACGAATACCTATCGTCATACTGTTGATAGCTTTTGACACGGAATGATTAAATTTTTCTCCGTGGACAGAATAATTCCTGATACTGCTGTTATAATAGTTGTCATCATTCTCCAAATATCCATCTGCCCCCGCTATCGCAACTTTACTGATATTAAAATCTTCAAGCAGTTTCAACAGCATGATAAGACCATTGCACCCAAACTCAAATGAACTGCACAGACTGTTATAATCAATCTGGTAGTCACACTCATTTTTAGATACATCAGGTATATTTGATGTTAATATCGTTTCACAGTCAATTTTATCTAAAATTTCAAGTCTTCTATTGTTGCTCAAAAAGATATAATCGGCACTGTAGTCATCCGGCACAAAATTAACACTTATGACAACCGGATTTTTAGCATCGATATAGTTTTTTATGTCACTGCGGTAATCTATTATCGTTTTTCCCGGTGCGATTATCAGTATTTCCCGGTCGGCAAGCCTGCCCTGCAGCCTGCTCCTGTCCTCACTGTCATCAATGCTGTTATTTTTGTACTGTTCATATACCATATCAGCATATGAAGCATCAAATACGGTTTTTTTACTGTCACTGAACTTTGACAAGATATAATTTATATCCCTGTGTGTCAGGTCACCCTTTGACAGATAATGCTCCGCATAGTTTCTATGCAGGTTGTATCTTGCAGCCAGAAAATATGCCGGAGTATATCCCCATGCATTTTCTTTTTTTAACGGCGAGATATAGTCCTGTATTGCGTCCATCATATAATCGATAACATAATTTTTGTCATAATAATCATTTAAGTTGTCTGATATAAGCTCCATCGGAAGATTTCCGGGAATACGCCCTATTCCCATCAGACTCGCATCTATTGATATTGGACGGTTCAAATGATAATCAACAAATTCCTGTGCGAGACAGAAACTCATAGACATATTTTCATGTAAATGCAATGCCAGTCTTATGTCCGGTTCAAGGTTGTGGTCAACTAAACTTACTATCCTGCTCAAATCCTTTTTTTTCATACTGCCAAATGTATCTACAATGGCAAACTGATATGGATGTATCTTATTTACATTGTCTATTATATCTAAAATCTGTCTGTCGGTATATCCCATGATATTAATAGGATTTATACTTACTTTATAATTTTTCTGCATGGCTTTTCTGGCATATTCAAGACCCTTATCTATGTCATAATCATGAGCCGTTATCCTAAGCATCTCTATCCCGTGACCGTTGTATTCGCTTAATTTGTCTATATCGTAATTGCTGCACATAAACATAGCGGCAAACTTTGTTTTGCATTTCTCTTTTGGAAGTAAACGGTTTAATTCTTCGATGCGGTTACAAACAGTTATATTTTCATCATACTGTTCCACATTTCTCAAAAAACCTACTTCCACAATGTCGATACCCGCCTTAACCAGCATAAGTATTATGTTTCTGGCTCTCTGAAAATCCCATTTCCAGTCGTTTATGTAACCGCCATCACGCAAAGTACAATCAAGTAATTTTAAATCTATATCCATACTCCACCTCATTTCTGCACACTTGACACTACTCCTGTTCCTTTATCATTCTGATAACTTTTTCCAAGTCTTTTTCCGTGTCAACCGATAAGCTGTTACACTCATCAACTTTTACGAATTTCAACTGTTTACCATAGTCGATAAAACGCAATGTATCTATTCCCTCTATTAGCTCATACCGTCCCGGAACCGAATTTTTATAGAAATCCAACATCTTTTTATTGTATCCGATAATTCCGATATGCTTAAAATAATCATATCTGATACTTTTAAACGGATATGGTATAGGCACTCTGGACATATATAACGCATTTAACTTATCATCAAATACAACTTTTATGTTTGACGGGTCCATAATCTGTACCGCATCTTTTACAGGTGCTATAATATTTGTGCCAAACTCATATTCCTTAGGTATCTCATCAGGAATCGCACTTATGACTGCATCTGTGTTTATCAGCGGCTCATCACCGTTTATCTGCACATAAAAGTCTGCTTTTATATGTTCTGAAACTTCCTGCAGACGGTCTGCTGCCGTTCTGTGCTCTGATGATGTCATCACAAAAGGTATTTCATATTTTTCGCATACCTCAGATATTCTCACATCATCTGTCGCAACTACTATCTTATCAATCTCTTTTAGGGCGGCTACTCTTTGATATACACACCATATCATCGGATGACCTAATATATCCCTTAACGGTTTTCCCGGCAGACGGGTAGAACCGTATCTTGCCGGAATCACTCCTAATACTCTCATAATCCTCACTCCTTACTGCTGCTCTATTCCCTTAAGAAAGTTTTCAATCTGATTTTTTGACACAACATCAAAATCAACGCTTCTATACAGTCTCTCACTGTCCAAAAACTTAATGTTCTTTTTGATATAAGGTATATACCATACCTTTTTAGGTTTATGGATATACTCAATAATCCTGATGATTATCTCATCTTCAACAGGCAGATAATAATAATCTTCAAAAATGCGATGTTCAAAACATTCCTCTTTAAACTGCTCATTTAATCCATATATACCGATGCTAAATTCAAACTGAAAAATCAAAAAATCTTTCATTAATATTTTTACCTTAATAGCATCTTCTTTTTCCTCGTATTCAAATTCAATCCATTCCTCAGAAGAAAAATGCTCTTTACAGTATTTTAAAGTCATTTCTGCCATTTGCTTCATTTCAGTGGTATTTCTCACAAGTATATCTGCATCACTTCTAAAATAAAACTTCTTCGGAAATTCTTCATGCTGTCGTGTTTCTTTTGCTCTCAGAGAAATATATTCTTTGTCTTTTATCTGTTCAAAATATTCTGACAGATTTCTGTCTATCTTAAATAACTTTTCACAAAATCTGCTCTGCAGATAGTTGTCAGAAATGTGCATTATAACATCATACTGATAATTCAATATCTTATCTTCATAACGTTTTCTGAAAACTTTTTTTATCTGTTTGACTGTCTGCGACTGCGGTGTATAATTTTTTATATTTACACCTATTTTCGGTTCTTTAATGTCAATATAGAAAACTCTGATATGATATGTTCCCTCAGGTTCTCTCATGCTGTTTTCAATCTGTGAGATTTTTATCTGCATACCTGCCTCGCCCAGCACATCAGTGTGGTACAGTCCCCTGAATATATGTTCAAAATCTCCTTTTGACAGATACATATCCTCACATTTTACGACAGAGACATTTTCAGGGTCATAAACTTTCAGGTCATTTATTATATCGTCAAAATAATCTTCGGCAGCCGGCCACAAAACTCCGACATAAGTATATTTCATTTTGTCAAGAATTTCATTTGTCTTTTTCTCTATCAGCTTACACTCATCTTCTGAGAAATCTCTCTCCCAAAAAAAGTTTTTGTCAAATATGCGGTTTCTTTCACAGTCAAATATCTTGCATTTTAAAAATTCATGACCTTTATACATAGCCAGTGTTGCCCTGTGTGAACCGTCTAATATTGCAAAATTTCTGTCTAACTCTAAAACACTGTCATCTTTAAATCCGTTTTCCTCAACTGAGTCATACAATTTACGGAAACGTTCACTCCAGTCAAATCCTGAATCACTCTGCATTCTTCTATACATATCCAGTCCAAAATCGTTTTTGTCCAGATACTGTTCCAACGCAAACATACGAACCGCCGCATCACAATGTTTATATAATGAATAGTCACCGTGATAATACTGTGCTAAAAATAAATCATTTACTGATATTTCACATTCACATATCTGCTTTATCTTTTCGCCTTTCTGAACTCTGCGGTTGTATGTACTCTTTAGATCATATTTCTGCTCCGGTGTCAGCTCATCTAAGTTTACCTGCTTGTCCTTAAATATCTCCGATACTACTTCTTTTGTTTTGTAAACATCTTCCTTTTCCTTTTCAGATAGTCCCTTTTCAGGGAAAACATATTTATCTGAAAAAATAATCTTTTTATTGTCTACACCGTATATTATCTCCAGCATTTTTGTGATTTCTTCGACTACATTTACTTTGTGGTTTGCTATAACAACATAATCGAAATTTTTGCAGTCAGAGATAGCACTCGGATTTTCCACCGGGTATCCTTTTTCCTGATATTTTGCATAGTTTGCATCAACCCAGAGTACAACATCTGCATACCCTGTATTTTTTAACTGCTTATAAAAACATAACCCTATCGTACCTGCTCCGTATAAAATTATCTTGGAGTCCTGTTTAATATTTTGAAATGGAAAAATAAAATTATTCATTGTGTATTTCTTCTCCTTCTTTCTGCCTTATGACTTAATATTTTCTAATGTATCGTTAGGCATACATGAGATTAATGACTTATCCGTAAGATTGCACAGTTTTATGTTTCTGTCCTTGCAATACTTATATAATATATCAAATTGTCTCTCAATAACCATATACTCCCTTGTTATCCTCATGACACCATTATTATCCATCTTCTTTTCTATGGATTTTAATGATTCGTCCTCGCCTTTTAGATTTACATGGAATGTCTGAGGTGTCGATTCCAAAATCTTTCCCATACTGTAATATGCTAAACTCTGGTCACATCCGAGCAGATATATCTCTGAAAATCCCATATAAATTGCTAACTGAATACAATAAACCACAACAGACCATCCCTGTATCATAAAACGGCTTATATCTATTTCCCTTGATATAGGTAAGTTTTTTTCAAGATTTTCATATTTTAACTGTGCCGCCATATATGCTATAGGTAATTTTTGTTCCAATCCATAATTATTTATATATTCCTGTCCCTCGATAGGCACAAAACACTGTTTTACCTTTCCCTGAAGTTTTTCAATTTTTTTGTAGTAGTCTTTTGTCCCGTCAACCGTCATGCCAAAGAACGCTCTTTCTATGCACACCCAGTAAGTCATATCTATTTTATCAAACAACTGCGTATCCATAATCTGATTGACACCAAAAATAATCTCATCTTTCAGCAATTCTGTATTGACTCTGTCTAATGACGGTCCGTTACCTAATATAAAGCATCTTTTAGAATTATGTATTCCCTTAAACTTTGTGTTGCTGCTGATAAGCTCATGTGCCTGTTTGTTAAACATTCCGTCCAGAAAATATCCGGTGGAATATAAAAAGTTATTATAAAGATTAGGAAAATGATATATTATATCTTTTTTTAATCGCAGATGTGTTTTAATGTTACTCAGTCTGTATATATTCTTTTTGTATTTTCTGCTAAATCCTACTATCTGCCTGCTCATTTCTTTATAATAAGATGATGCTATCAAAATCCTGATATTTGAATCAAATACTTTTAAAACATCATCAGGCTTATAAATATCTAATGAATAGATTGCTTTTCCTGTTTTTGAGTTGTCTACTACAACAATATCCGTAAAATTATTTTTCTTTAATATCTCTATTACTTCCATTGTCAGATTGTTATATCCAAATACACAGACCCTGTTTGTCTTGTTTATCTTTTTCTTCTGGATAAGTGTATTTAGATTTTGAACCACTTCGTCTACTTTTGACATAATAATATATTCCTTTCCGGTAAAACTAATCGTCACAATGTCATATACTGTCAATTTATAATAAATATCGACATTCCCACCAGCCTGCTTTATAAATCATATTTTAATCTGACATATCAATTATTTCCATTACCTTATCTTCGAGAATCTGATATTGTCCATCCCCGTATTCTATCTCTGACGCATCATTGCAAAGAGCCATTTTGTTTAAACTGAAATAATCATATGTAGAACAGGCTCGGAACAGTTTTCCCTCCGGATATAAGATAATCTTTTTTGCAGATGCACTGCTTATTATATCGCAAAGTCCACTGCGCACACCGATAAAGCACCCAGCCATTTCCACAAAGCCTATGACCTCTGAAAACGGAACGAAAACTTTCTCTGTCCCTTTTATTACAGGCTCTGTCTCACCTGCACTGTTTGTAAATACACTATAACCTTTTTTCTTCATTTTTTCTGCTATGTGTTCCCAAAAGCTCACATCTACATCCGTTACAGTGTTCGCATACGGTGACAATAAAACAGAATGTCCCTCTGACAAAGATGGATACTTTTCTTTTAATTCCTCTTTTGATATATTTACACCTGTACTTTTTGTGAAGTCATTTCTCTTTTTTATTCCAAAAACTGCGTTCTGAAACATCTTATGAAAATCAATTCCAAATCTTCCCCTGAAACGTTTTGTCATATATTGAAAATGACCGTCATTGCATATAAGTGTTCTCATTTTTTTAAGTCCCATCATACGGACATATAAAACAAGACTGTCACTCTCTTTCTGTGAAAGCACTTTTACATTTTTTATCGAAAACATATCAAATACACGGCTCGCAGCTTTTCCCACGACTGTTATAATACTGTCTTTTATGTTTATGCCATGTTCCAGACAATAAGTTTCTAAATACAGACCTATCAGATATATATCGCCTGTTCCGGGATAAGGACAGATAAATAATGACGGTATATCTTTATTTTCATTCCTTGTGTTTTCCTGTGCCAGCAAATTTTTATATATCTTTTCACCCTCACGCGCCTTATCTGCATATTCTTCAAACGCTTCTTTTGAAGTATCATAAAACCGGTTCAACCTAAGTACCTGAACTATCTGCTTTTCCCTGTCATATCCGAGTTTAACCAACTGTTCAGCCATTTCATTAAAGTATTCAGATGCAATAAGGATAATCGCTTTTTCATGATAACTGCCCAACAGCTCATCCGGCAGATATGTTGTTAATCCCGCAACTTTCTGGTGCTGCTTGCGGCTGTCATTATCCACTATGGCATACGGCTCATACCCCTTAGATTTAATGTAATTGCACATTTCCTTTGTCGATTTATTTGCACCAAAAAAAACAATCTCCCTGTCCTTAAGACAGCCATCACCTATCAACCTGTCAAGCGGCTGTTTCAACGGATTACTCTCGTCCATTTTTCCCCTCCTTTGTACCTGTCTGTATTCTAAATTTATTTAAACCACCTGTTATCTACTCTGTAAGTCCCAAAATTGCAATTCTGATAACATCACGCTTTGTTATACCATTGCACCCGATCAGCCGTCCTGCATCAGCGTCCTCCACATTTTCAAAAGCATCTATTATCAGACGGTTTGTAAAATGATAAAGCTGGTGAAGTGCAAGAAGATTTAAAACATTCTCTCTCGTAATTTTTAATAGATTGACTTTAAATATAAAGTTCTGTTTTTGAATATAATCTTTTATCCTGTCAAAATCTTCGTTTTCCTCTAATAAAAAAACAACTTCCGTCAGCTTGCTTTTTTCCGCAAAATCTGCAAGGTTTTCAATAAGTTCCCTATGGTACTCTTTTCCCTCCCGTGGCATAAGGATTACTATCTTTGAACTGTCAACTGCACACTCTTTTGTCAGTCCGTTCCAAAACTGCCTGCCTTTTTCCGCATGAGCAAGTCGTTCTTCTAATGTTGTCTGTTCCATACAAAATTCCTTTCTTACCAGCCACTATCCTATCCTGCCAATTATCTCTTTTATCATTTCCTCCTCAGGCTTGTCACACAGCAGTTCCTCTGCATCGTCACAGAGTTCCATGCGGTTAAGGCTGAAGAAATTTAAGAAGCTGTCCGGTCCGTAAAATCTGTCCGGATAGAGTATTATCTTTTTCGCTTTTGCTGAGGCTATAACATCACAAAGACCGCTTCTAAGTCCTATCACGGTTCCTGCTGCCTCGACTGTCTCTAACGCATACCTTATGTCAAAAAACAACGGCTTTGTGCCTTTTACCGCTGGCTCTCCGTCACCGCCGCTGTTGGTGCATACCGTATAGCCTTTCTGCAACAGACATGATGCAAGTTTTTCCCAGAATGTCTCAGGCATTTTTGTCGCCGTTTTTGCATAAGGGAACAGTATAACCGTCTTTCCACGCTCTAATTTTTCATTTTCAAACAGTCCGCTTACATATTTAAGGCTTGTCTCACTGTCCCTTGTCGCTGTCGGCACCTCCGGTCTTGTGCCCTCAGGCAGACCAAATATAGTGTACCTGTAGTGATCCATAAAGTTTACTTCACGGTAGTTTCCTATCTCACCTATCTTACAGGTGTACGGGTGTCTGTGATTTATGACGAGCATCTTACCGTCTGCCATGTCAGTGAAAACACCGTACTGTATAAAGTCTGACAGTTCGCTTCTCTCCACTCTGAATACATTGTCGCCAAAACCAAACAGTTCGGCTATTTTAGAGCAGGCTTTGTTCACAAGCACGAGCACATAGGATTTTATATTATTTTTTTTGATATAGTCATTTAGACAGCTCATGCCGACATAGGCATCACCGAGCACTATAAGCGGAAATACAAATATCTTTTCAACATCACCGCAGCTTTCTTTCAGACGCTCATAAACCTTTTCCCCCCGTTTTACTTTATCAACGTAGGACTGAAATTCTTCTTCGGTGAGCGTTGCCGCACTGTGGCTGCTGTACTCGACAAGCTTTCTTATGTTGTCTTTTTCATTATATCCCATGCCAGCAAGCTGGATTACCATCTCAGGGTAATATTTTGATGCGATGAGTATCAGGGCATTTTCTTTTTTTGGCTGCAAAAGTTTTTCGGGCAGTGATACTGTTACACCGTTTAGTTTGGTACCGTTCTTTTTTGAATTGTTGTCTATAAGTCCGTTCACCGTGATGCCTTTTTCAGTGAGGTATTCCATGATACGCTCTGCCGGCTCATTGCTTCCGAATATCACCACAAAACGTTCTTTAAATATGCCTTTACTTTCACACTCATCTATTTTTTTGTGCATTTCCATGAGCAAATTATATTCCATCTGGTTTCCTCCTCTGCATGAATGTTTTGTAACGCTCTCCTATGCTGAAACATAGAGTTCTGCGAGAGACTGCGAGATATTTCTATCTTCGTATCATGCCTTTTAGTCGACAAGGCTGTAGACGATACCCCTCACTACTTCGTCCGCCGTCAGTCCTTTTTTGCCTATAAGCTGCTCTCCCATCCTTCCGGCAGGGTATTTTAGCGATGCTATGACAATGTTAGGTGCAAACTCATACAACTGGTAAAACTGTATCAGCATTTCTATCTGTTCCTGCGACAAAGATACGGCATCCGCAATATTTTCATAAAGCCCTGTGTTTTCTGATACCCACTCGTCCCGTGTGAGGAGAAGAGCACGACTTATCCCTCTCTTTTTTAAAAATTCGCCAAGATATTTTATAACGGGTCCGTTGTATTTTTCACCTTTGTGCGGCATGAGTATCACATATACCGTATTGTCGATGTGGTATTTGTCAACCAGCTTAAGCCAGAGTTCTCTGCCCCGCTTTGCTTTCTCAATCCGTTCTTCAAATCCGATGCTCATATTTCCCCTCCGTTTCCTGTCTGTTACAGAGTTTCATCAATCTCAAACTCATCCTCCATAAATTTGTCACGCCGTGTATTGACTGCGAGAGCAGTCTTTAAGCCTGACGGTTTGCAATCGTTTACAAGTATTCTCTCACCGTAGCCTGCCCCGTAGACTATCGCATCATAACGCACATTATATTTTGCGAGAAAGTTTTCCGTCAGTTCCTTTTCTTTTTCTGTCCTCGATGTGAGAAATACTATCATATCCTGCTTTGGTATCTGCTTAAGATATTCCAATGCTCCGTCAAGCCAGCTATCCTCACCGTCGATTTTGTAGCCGTTGTGCTTTACGAGTGTTCCGTCAAGGTCGAATATCCAAGTCTTTCCAAGAGGAGATACTTTGTGTGTTTTATTCATTTTTAAGCACCTCTCCTATATGTCCTCCCGGATGGTTTCTCTTGAAATCACCAAGTTCGAGTCCCATACGGTTTGCTATCATCATCGCAAGTCCCTGTAAGACGATAAGATTCATTGTCGTTGAGTTGTTCGGCATGATGTTCCACATATCGCCCTCGTGCATAAGATCGATGACGAGATGGTCAGGTATCTCTTTTGTGAGCGTACTCTCTTTTACAAATGTGAGAAGCCACATATTGACTGCTCTATCTTTTAAAAGGCGTGTCAGATAGATAGACTCTGCCGTCTCTCCGCTCTTTGTCAATATTATCACCATGTCTCCGTCTTTTACGATACCCATATCTCCGTGTACCGCAGAGTTGGTGTGCAGAAAATAAGCATCGAGTCCGAGTGATACCATTGAACCTACAAATTTATCGCAGATAGGGACATTTTTTCCAAGTCCCGAAACTATTATCTTGTGACCCGACTTTATAGTTTCAACTGCCATGTTTACCATTTTTTCAAATACATCCATGTCAATCGAATGTATTGAGTGCTCTATCTCTTTTAACTGTCTTTCAAAATATGTTGTCATCATAATCTCCATTCCTGTGCTGTTTTTTGTGCCTGTCTAATCTGTGCAAATCACAGATACAGGCTGTAAAAATTCCTGCATATAGGTTTTTTTATAATATTTCTTCCAGATAATAAATACCGTTATAAAATGCTCCGCATATAGAGTCGTAATCTTCCCATGCGTATGTCGTGAGTGACAGCCATATGATGGCATGGATAAGTTTTAACTGTTCTTTTGTCACATCATCCTTAACCATCTCAAAGAATGTGTCCTCCATATCTTTCCAGTTGTTTGAAGATATATCAAGATTTACGCTGTCCTCACCAATGTCCAGTCTGAAATCTTTTAAATTAAATCTGTCGTAATCACCGACTAACGAATAGTATAATTTTGCCCAGTCATATGCGGCATCCCCGTACATTTCAGTGTAGCCGAAATATCCTCTAGGGTCTATGACTACCGGTGTCATGTCCTCTCTTAGCATCATATTTGAGAATGTGCAGTCTCCGTGTAAGAGCACGAACTTATCACAGGTAAGTTCTGATATTTTCTGCTCAAGTTCGTCCTGATAAAAATAGACATTACGGCACTCTCTTCCGTTTACCGTTATCGTCTTTTGGTCAGCAAACGGTATCATATCCCTTATTTTTGCAAGGCGGTCAAATGTCTTTGTCATATATGCCTGCTGCATACTGAAATAGTCGGTCGGTACGCTGCCTAAAGAATGTAAGCGTTTTAACATGACAACTATCTTTTCGAGTATCTGCTTTTTTTCCTCAGATTTGAGGTCATCATATTCGTATATGTTCTTTCCGTTTATCTTTTCCATAAC
>JBNMLR010000037.1:0-11323 GCA_050874945.1 Butyribacter sp.
CTGTGAGAGTCTGGACGATGAGTTTGTTAAGGCTTAGATTTGTTTTTTTGAGTACAAGTTCACCGCTTGTCGTTTTAGCAAGTTCAAATACATCAAATACCATTTTCTTTAATCGAATGGCTTTTTTTGAGATTATTTTTATATAATCAACTGCTTCAGGCGGCAGGTCATCGCGCCTTTCAAGCAGGTCAACATAGCTTATGATCGATGTGAGCGGAGTTTTAAGGTCGTGAGAAACATTTGTTATAAGCTCCGTTTTCATGCGTTCACTTTTTACCTTTTCGGCGAGACTTTTCTCAAATCCTGCACCTATATTTGAGAGTTTTAATATTGACTCATAAAATGTACTGCCTGCTGCGTCTGTCGTATCAAATTTGTAGTTTCCATTGTAGATTTCATCAATATCTTTTTCAAGTAATCGGCATGAATTTATGACTTTTGATGAAAAATAGTGGTAGATTGCAAAAATTAAAACATATGCTATAAAACAGCTGCAGCACAATCCGTAGTAATTCGCATTTGTCACATAATAAGCAAGATTATACCATTTATCCGGAACCCAGTCGGAAAGCGTATCTAATGAATAACCGATTGGTATAAGATTTATAAAATATTCTCTTATAACTGTAAATGTTATGAGAAAAGCAGTAATCATGGCAACCAATATAGTTGAGCACATAAAAAGGAATTTAACACCTTTTTTGGTGCATAGCGGATAATAAATATGTCCCGTGATAAAAATCCGTATATTGTGAAGAAATTTTCTAAATGTCTTTGCGTAAAATTTTATATATCCTTTTATGAAAAGATGGATATACAAAAGACAAAGTGCTGATATGACGGCAAGCGTTGTTATTATCTTTATGCATATGCAAAACATCTGCCATTGTGTTTTTTGAGCATTAAATATATCAGTGTTGTATATAAGTAATATTACTGCTGAGTCACCTGTTTCATAATTGAACACTTTTTCGTATTCATAGCCGTTTGTTTCAAGTATATCTGAATGAACGAGATCTGTATTATTTGAAACGGCAACTACACGGGTTGTTGATGTATCAAAATTTTCCGTAATATAATCTGTGAGTGCATCTTTTCGCTGGATATTGTAGGTTTGAAGCAGCAATTTATCCTGTTTTAATGTAGTTGTAAGCTGCTGCATCTTTAAATTTATCTCATTGCTGCAGGCTTCATGGTCGATTATAATATCGACATTTTCATTTATATACATTTTTGCATACAGATAGGAAAAATCCCTGCCCATTTCCTCACTCTTTTTTGCACCGTCAACGGCATTGTTTTCGTAGTTGCATATTTTTTTTACATCTTTGCAAATCTGTCTTGCGTATGCAGCCGAGCGTCCATACTCAATTTCAGATAGAGCATCACGGTAAATTCCGTTTCGTGCAAACAATATCAATAATATTCCTGTAATGATAAGAATAAATATTGAAATGTAAGTTAATATTGACATAACGCTCTTTTTTGACCTGAGTACGGGCAGTTTTTTAGTTTTAATTATATTTTTCGATTTTGTAGCCAATTCCCCACACCACCTTTAAATATTTTGGCTCGCTCGGATTTATTTCAATCTTTTCGCGAATTCGTCTTATATGTACCATAACCGTATTTTCAACACTGTAGGCAGTTTCATTCCATATATGTTCATATATTTCCTCTGCTGAAAATACCCGTCCAAGATTGTGCATAAGATAATTGACAATCTTGTATTCTTTTGCCGTAAGCTTGACTGCCTCGCCGTCGACAAAAAGCTGTTTTTTTGTGACATTCAGTTCAAGACCGAGATTAGTTATGATTTCTTCATTTGAAGAAATATTGCCGTATGAACCGAGTTTTAAGTATCTCCTTGTCTGTGACTTTACCCTTGCCAGAAGCTCTGACGGAGCATACGGTTTTGATATATAATCATCCGCACCCATTGAAAGTCCGAGAACAATATCACTTTCCTGTGTCTTTGCTGAGAGTAGTATAATAGGAATGTTTTTCTCGTTTCGTATCTTCATGGTGGTTGTAAGTCCGTCCTGATTTGGCATCATAATGTCAAGTATTATCAGATGAACCGTATTCTGATTTAATATGTCTATCGCATCTAAACCGTCATAAGCCTTTAAGGTTTTGTAACCCTCGCTTTCTAACAGTTTGCATATAGCATTAACAATCTCTCTGTCATCATCAACGACAAGTATATTTATAGTTTCCATAGGAATCTCCTTTGCTTAAGCTTAAGTATGATTATATATTAAACTAAAAGTCTGATATTTTCCAAAGATATTTCTTACGAATTTCTTAAATGATGGTGTTTGTAAAAGTTTTGCATATAAAATGTTATGGATTGTGGCTGTTGGACGATTAAGGGGGGGAATTGTATGGATATAACGGGTAAAAATGAAAACATACTAATATAAAAAGAATTTTGGAATATAACCGTATAAAACATAAAAAAGATAAAGTTTTTCGGGTTATAACCGCAAAAGTATAGTAAAATGTAAAGTTTTTCGGGTTATAACCGCAAAAGTATAGTAAAAGCAAAGTTTTTCGGGTTATAATCGCAAATGTGTTGAAAATAAAACATTCAAAAATAAATATAAAAAAACTTCCTGACTGTAATTTTACAGTTTTGGAAGTTTTTTAAAATTTTTTATTTACAAAACTGGAAAGCGATCAGATCAAACAACGGTCTGTTTTCAAAATAGCAGGCAGACCAGTCCTCGTAATGACTTTTTGCAACGAGATAGACAGCGTGTCTTCCTGTTATATGCTTAACTTTTGTCTTCAAAATTGTGCTGTCACGCTCAAATTCAACGACCCCTATCTCATTTTCTTCGTTATCTATACAGATATGTAATGTTCCGTGGCATCCTCTTGGAAGAACTTTTGCCATAAACAAAAATTCATCATTTGTGAAATCTTCGCCAAAGTCAAAGTATTTCCAACCCATCACACAGCCGTCGGTTATGTTCGTTATTATTCTTGTAAATGCGTCAAGTTCTGTTATGAGTGCCTGCTGTTTACCGCCTTTTAGTACACAGGCGGTATCTGCATCAGTTTGTTTGTATGGATTTAAGGCTTCTTCAAATCCGAGTGAGGTCATTTCGACAGGCGGGATAGTGCCGTCTTCAAGTATTTCTATTCGTTCCACACAGCCACGGCGGGACATGATAGAGCCGTTTGTCATGCGGTGGTAGAAAATATACCACTGACCGTTTATATTGCATATAGAGCCGTGGTTATTACCGCCCGGATAATCAACACCATTGTCAACGATGTAACCACGGTAAGCAAAAGGTCCGGTCGGTGATTTTGATGTGGCATATGCAAGGCGGCTGCCTATTCTCGGCGAATAGATAAGATAATATGTGTCACCGACTTTTCTCGGAGAGCAGGCTTCAAAAAATCCGTCCTCGTTTTCATTTACCGGGATAATATCCGTCTGGTAAGTATCGTCAATAACTTCATACATATTTTCACAGTTTAACTCACACATATAAGAACCCTCAAAACCGCAATAGACATAAACTCTGCCGTCATCATCGACAAGCACGCCGGGGTCTATAAATGTTCCATTGTCATAATGATCAGGAATATTATATTTATACTGTGACAGGAGTTTAAATGGACCCTCTGGTCTGTCACTTACGGCAACACAGCCTTTTGAGTCTACAAGATATGCGTAGAGATAATATTTTCCGTCTTTTTCAACTACATCCGGTGCATAGAGTTCAAGCTCCGTCCACGGTGTATCTGTCTGCTTATCAGGTTTTGCCTTGCTTCTGAATATATCACCGTGGCATACCCAGTCAGAAAGATTATTCACAGGTGCAGACCACACCTTTAACTTAAAATCACAAAATTTTTCACAGTCCACTCTGTCATGTGAACCGTAAACATAAACACGGTCACCGAATACTCTCGGCTCGCCGTCGGGAATATATTCCCATGAAGGTAAATATGGATTTGGCATAAATTTTCATCCTTTTCTTTTTTATATATTAATTGAGTTAAAAGCATAAAGCTGAAAGTAATGGATACTTTTCTAAAAGAAAGTTCAGAAATGGAACTAAAAGCTGAAAGAGAAGACAGCTTCTTCAACGCAAGCTTAAACCGATGACTAAAGGCTTCAGCATAGGCTGTTTTTTAGCTGCTTTACTTTTAACCTGTATATTAACATATTACAATATAGCTGAATTTGAGCAATGGATAAAATCGGACAAGAATTACATTGATTTTAAGGTATAAAATCTAAAAAATATTATATTAAAACAAAAAATATGATATACAGATTTTTGTGCAAAATATACAATTATAGAAAATGCAGACGGAAGTGTCTGATGAAATTATATGATAAGGAGAAAAAGTATGTTTAAGAAGAAAATATGCAGTATCGTTATGGCTGCTGTTATTGCTGTCAGTAGTTTCGGTTACGGTTCGGTGAGAACTGCCGCAAATGATGATGTTTTGCAGAATGATAATGTTTCACAGAATGTTGAGTTTTCACAGAAACAGCCTTTTGTTGACCTGACGGCTGATGAACTCAGGGAGGATATGGGTGCAGGCTGGAATTTGGGAAATACGATGGACGGTCATACCGGTTTTACACCGGGGGAGACGGTGTGGCAGAATGTTAAGACCACAAAAAAACTTATCAAAAAAGTTCACGATTTGGGATTTAATACGGTGAGAATTCCCGTCACTTGGGGAACTATGATTGATGATGCAAACGGTTATGCGATAAATGAGGCATGGATTTCACGAGTACAGGATATTGTTGATTACTGCATAAGTCAGGATATGTATGTACTTATAAATATACATCACGATGGAGCGGAGCAGACAGGCTGGCTTAGGATAGCGACAAAGGATTACAATGCTTTGGCAAAGAAATTTGAGGGCGTCTGGAAAAATATCGCCGGATATTTTAAGGATTATGATGAACATCTTATTTTTGAGGCGATGAACGAAGTTAAGGGCGAGTCAATGTCAACCGTAGAAGAAAATCAGGTGATAATGAAATTAAACCAGATATTTGTTGACACTGTCCGTGCAACCGGTTCAAATAATGCTAAGAGATGGCTTATGGTTACAGGAAAATACAATTTTATCGACTCTATCTGTAACAGTAAAAACGAGTTTAAACTGCCAAATGATACGGTTCAGAACAGATTGATATTATCGGTACATGACTATTCGCCGTGGTCTTTCTGCGGTCTTGAAAATCCCGATGAAAATACATACAGTTTAAAGAGGATGCAGGACACAAATGTGTCTGAACTTAAGCAGTGCTATGATACTTATACCTCTAAAGGAATACCAGTTGTTGTCGGTGAGTATGGCTGCATCAATAAAGACAATCCGAAAGAGAGAGCCTTTTATATAGAGGGAATGAACAGGCTTTTCAAAAAGTACAAGCTTACCGGAATTTACTGGGATCAGGGCTGGTATGACAGGACACAAAAGCCTGATTACAGTTTTTCGATAGTTGACCGTGAGACAGGAGAGCCGATTGAAAAGGAAGTAACGGACGCTCTGATGCGTGGTTATTATGGAAGTGATACTGACATAAGCACTTTGAAAAAGTCTCCTCAGATAACTAAGATAACTTCAATAAATGTGAGTGAGGAAAATATTTCGCTTAAAATAAATGAGTCTAAGAAAGTTACGGCAGCAGTTGCGCCTGAGAATACAAATGACATTGTACTGTGGAAAACGGATAACCCTGATATAGCGACGGTTTCTAACGGAAAAATAAATGCCAAAGGAATAGGCGAAACTGTTGTGACGGCATTTTCACAGAGCGGTTCAGTTGAAAAGAAGATACAGGTAAATGTTGAACCTGAAAAAGCAGATATACCTTGCGAGAGCATAACAATGGCACAGACGGAGTACAGCCTTGAAAAAGGGGATGTTGTTCGTCTTGCACCTGCGGTATCGCCTGAAAATACAACAGAAACTTTGTATTATACTTCTTCTGACGAGGAGGTTGCGACAGTTTCATGCACCGGAAAGATTGTTGCGATTAATGGTGGAAGTGCGGTTATAACGGTTTATTCAACAGGTGGGGTTAAGGCGGAGGTAACCGTAAATGTAAATTCAAAGGAGCAGGAGAAAGAGATAAATCTTGCAATAAATGTATATTATAATGATAATACACATAATTACTGGTCGAATGAGATAAGTAAGGATGTAAAAACAATCTCGGAAAACGGTCAGTATGAACTTACTTTTGACTGCAACAGGGATTTATCTGATGCGGCTGTTAAAAACGGTGTAAAAAATCTGAATAATGTGACTGCTATCTATATAAAAGATTATGATGTTTCATGCGGTAAAATTGAAAAATCCGCTCTTTCATCGTGCAGCATCCGTTATGATAAGGTTGTTGTGGATGGTGAGGAACTTAAGGTGACAAATAATGATTTCAAATCGGCGTTAAAAGAGTCAGGGATTTTTGATACAAATGATCCGATAAATGCGTGGGACGGAAATGCTATAGACGGAGTATCTAATGTTGGAAATGCGGTGTCTTTTACAAATATCAGCAATCCTCAGAAATTAAGCATTACATTCACGCTTGAAAATATGAGTTTTGATGAAAAAAAGTTTGATGATACGCCACAGCAGACCGAGACACCACAGGAAACAAAAGAGCCACAGACGACAACTGCACCGCAGAAAGCATCTGAGACAGTTTGCAAAAACAACAATTATTATAAGATTTATAATAAGGGTGCTAAGTCAGGAAAAGCTGAATTTACAGGTTTGAAAAATAAAAAAACAAATAAAGTAACAGTGGCAGATAAAATAATTGTCGGTAAAAAAACATATAAGATAACAGGAATATCAAAAAATGCCTGCAAGGGAAATAAGTATTTAAAGAGTGTTGTAATTGGAAAAAATATTACCTCAATAGGTCAGTCTGCATTTGCAGGATGTACAAAAGTTGGCAGAATAGAGATATTGACAGATACATTGAAAATTAAAAATGTGCAAAAAAAAGCATTTTACAAAATAAAGAAAAACTTTACCGTAAAATGCAACGCAAAGAAAAAAACATACTACAAAAAGTTAATTAAAAGCAGAAGATGAGTTCATCATTTTTCTGTACTCGTTGGGAGTAATATTAAAATATTCTTTAAATGCTTTGCTGAAATGACTTTGTGATGAATAATTCATTGCCGAAGCAATCTCAAGAATAGAATAATCGGAAAAACGCAGCATACTTGCGGCAGTATCAAGCCGGACCTCGTTTATGTAAGCATGAATCGAGCGTCCGGTTTCTTTTTTGAAAAGCGTTGAGAGATATGACGGGTTTAAGTCTGCATATGATGAAAGCGACTTTAAAGTGATTTTTTCGTGCAGATGTGTCTGTATATAATTTATACATTTTTTTATGTACGGTGACGGTGCAAAATTTTGCAGATGTTCTCTCATCTTTTTTGTAAAATCAAGAACCATTTCATCATTTAAACGCTGTAACTCATCAATACTTTCTGCCTTGTCCGCCTTTCTTATATAAATATCACTTAATGTAAATGCGTTTTCCTGCGGGTAGCCGGCACCTATACAGTATCTTGCGATAATAGCTGCATTAATAATAAAGTGATAACGCTCATTTGTAACAGGATTTTCAGACAGATTTCCCTTGCCGGAGGCTTCATTGCTGGTGCTTTTATTTCCAGCGTATTTTTTCTGATTTTTTAATATAAAATCAACATTACCTTTTGTGATAGCTTCATAAAATAACTGTTCGTATTGGTAGGGTTGATGAAAAAAATCATTTTCTCTTTGCAGATACAGATAATAATTTATATCGGGTGTTTTCTTCATAGAAATCTCCATTTCTGAGCGTGTGGTTTATTTGTCGTTTGGAACATCTTGAAGATTGTAGCGTATATTGCGGTATTTTTCAGGGATTTCCTCAAGTGTCATATTCTGCGGAACATCGGTAGTCCCGGCTTCTTTTGCCGTTTCATAAAACCAGCATTTGTAGTCGAGAACATCTAACGTGCGCTGCAGAGAAGCCATCTGAGCCAAAAGAACATTTTTTTGATTTTTGAAAAGTTCAAGCCGCTGCTCAATGGTTTCATTTCCCTTAAGCGTAAGTTCGATATAAGTTTTAATGTCCTTAATCGACATACCAGCCTTTTTCAGACATTCAATAATCTTTAAAAGTTCATAATCCTTTTCCTGAAACATTCGTATTCCGCCCGGAGAACGCTCGACAAAAGGAAGAAGTCCCTCCTTGTCATAATATCTTAGAGTTGAACTTGGAATACCAAGCATTTTAGCCATTTCGCCAACTGTATAAATCATGTGTAATCCTTTCTTTGCGTGTTGTGTTGTTGATAAAAAGTAAGTTGATTAAATTCTGTATCAAGTACATCTATTTGAAAGAGTAAATAGTGTTCTGCTTCTGCTGATGAAAAATGTTTTGAAAGAACAGGACATTCCTCTAACATTTTCTGCTTTATTTTAATATCGTTACATTCAGCAGCTTTACCGGTTATTCTTATCCATTCTCGTGTTGTTTCTTTTTTGGCAACTATCTGAATATTTCCATTTTCTCTTAATTGTTTATGTACTTTATTTTCATCATTTGTGGAAATAAATAACTTTCCGTTGTATTCCATTACTGCACCAAACGGTCTTCCGGCAGGAAAATCTCCGTTTATTGTTAATACATAAAAATAGCCACATTCTTTTAAAAATTTATATGCTTTACTCACTTGAGCGAATTCTTCCTCTGTGGCAGGTGTTGTCCACTTACCGAATGCCTGAGAATCCATGCTTGGAACATAGCCGAGATTCTTATACCCTAATTTCTTGAGCAATTCGATGCTGGCTATATTTTCGCATTCTGTAAAACTAATAAACTCACATTCCGGAGCCATCTTATGAAGATGCTCATGCAAAACGGATAGAGCCTCAAAAGCATATCCATGTCGATGATATTTATAAGAAAATGTATATCCTAAGGAAAATGTATTATCCTTTGGCTTAACAATTATTTCACCGATCATTTCGTTTGTTCCTTTTAGTGCTACAGCAATCATACAAGGCGAAACGATTGATATTTCATCATTTTTTCGGCGTTCAATTAAACTTACAATTCCTTCAAAATCTTTTGTCTGCCCTCTCTGATATTGAGCACATATTTCGTTATTTCTATAATCAAACATTACATACACATCATTTTGCGATAAATTCCGCAGATGAAGTCTTTTAGTGTCAATGGAAATCATCTGTATATCCTCCATAATTCAATCATTCACTTACTTATCTAAATTTTGGCTTTAAAGTTCAACTGATTTCAAGGCATTTAGTAATTTAATGTCCTTAAAAACTTTAAAGTTTTTTAATAGAAATTATATCGTATTGCCATTTGGGTTTAAGTGGTATTTGCTTCTTATGAATTTCACAATCAGCATTTGCCCAATCTTTGGGAACATATTGCCTAAACTTTTTATTCCAGATTTTTTCTACTGTTTTTGTTTTTCCTTGATTCTTATTCACAAGTTTAGGGCAGATGACAAAACGTTTTCCTTTATAACCGTTCTTTCTTTGTATATTTATATCATCATCTGCCGTTTTCCAGGTAATATATTTTTTTATTTCGGTACTAGCATCTTCAGGGTAAACAGGTTTTATTTTTCGGGGAAATAATTCTATAGTAATACTTGAAAAATCCCATTGATCATATTCGTTTTTAAAGCCTGATGTGTTTAGTATATCAATCCACATACCGGATGTATCAATAGGCTTAACAATATCCCTTACAATAAAAACTGCTGCAGAATCTCCATTTTCAACATAACTAATATATTTTGAATCATACTTTATCTTATTTTGTTTGTTCAAAACCACATCTCCTTATAAAATTTTTAAAAAAAGTGCTTGACTTAAAGTTTACTTTAACTTGTATCATATGATTGTACTTAAAGTAAAGTATATATGTTGCATTTTATAAAGTCAAATAGGTGATTGCGAAACTAATTATACATTGTGCTAATTGTGGGATTATAACAAATAATACCGCAGGCACGCTTTCGCTACCTGTCACTCGTAACAGTACTAAGTCAGCAAAATACGCTGCCTAAGTGCTGATGGTGACAGAGTACACTGCTAACATTATTTGTTATAATCTCACAATTTATCAAGGCTTATGATAGTTTCGCAAATTACTGATAAAGTAAAATGAATAAAAGGACAGTGCAAAGTGATGCACAGCAATGGAGGATATTATGGTATTAAATGAAACATTAACTCTTAGTAACGGAGTAAAAATCCCAAAACTTGGTCTTGGTACATGGTTTATTGATGATGACAAAGCGGCGGATGCAGTTTGTGCGGCTGTTAAATGCGGTTATCGTCTTATCGACACGGCACAGGCATACGGCAATGAGCGTGGTGTCGGCGAGGGTGTGAGAAAATGCGGTATTCCTAGAGAGGAATTATTTGTTGCATCAAAGGTTGCCGCTGAGCATAAGACATATGAGAGTGCCGCAAAGTCGATTGATGAAACTCTTGAAAAGATGGGGCTTGATTATCTTGACCAGATGATTATTCACAGTCCTCAGCCGTGGGTCGAGGTAAACCAGTCAGAAAACAGATATGTAGAGGGAAACAGAGCTGCATGGAAAGCGTTGGAGGACGCTTATAAGGCAGGTAAGATAAAGGAAATCGGCGTATCTAACTTCCAGATAGGAGATATAGAGAGCCTTTTGGAGACAGCCGAGATTAAGCCTATGGTAAATCAGGTACTTCTTCATATCAGCAATACACCGACAGAACTTGTTGAATACTGTCAGAAAAACGGGATAGCCATAGAAGCATATTCACCTATTGCTCATGGAGAGATATTAAATCAGCCTGAAATCAAAGCAGTTGCAGACAAGTATGGTGTATTAGTTCCACAGCTCTGCATCAGATATGCAATCCAGCTTGGAACTATAGCACTTCCTAAGACGGGAAATCCGGAGCATATGAAGACAAATTCAGAGGTTGATTTTGAGATTAGTGAACAGGATATGGAAGTTTTAAAGAACTTCAAGAAGATTGACAACTACGGCGCAAGCAGCGGCTTCCCGGTTTACGGAGGAAAATTATAAGATGAAAAAACCATATATCATCTGTCACATGATGATTTCCATTGATGGAAGAATCGACTGTGCCATGACATCAAAATTAAGCGGTGTCGACGATTATTACATGACATTGGACGAAATCCATGTGCCAACGACGGTCAGCGGCAGAGTGACCGCGGAACTGGAGATGGCAGAGCCGGGAGCATTTGTTCCAAAGAATA
>JBNMLR010000038.1:0-11185 GCA_050874945.1 Butyribacter sp.
TCATAGAGTTTATCCATAATGTTTTTGAGCCAGTCCATATGAAACTCACCCTCTGACGGTTCGTAAGCTGCCCATGCAAATATGCCTACGGACATACTTGTCATTTTAGCTTTTTTCATAAGTTCAATATCTTTTTCAAGAATGTCGGGGCGGTCAAGCCACTGGTCAGGATTGTAGTCTGAGCCGTGGAGCAGTCCCTTTATCTGAGGAAATAAAATTTTTTTACTCATATATACATACCTCCAAAAAATCTGTAAAGTACTAAGATTATAACATTTATAAGGGACATTCACAATGTAAGATTGGAATAACAATAAATAAAAAAGATAATCAACAATACAATAAGCAGGTCAATGTATTGCCGATTATCTTTATATGGATGTGATTACCTCTATATGGTTGAATTGATATGAGTTAAAAGTACAGGCACATGGCGAGATAGCCGCAGCACCAGTGCAAAAATACGCAGCCCCACAGGTTCTGGTGCCTTTCATATACATATCCGAGAGCCATGCTGAGCAAAAATGCACTCATCATGAAATAGAAACCGAATGGCATATGCATGAGTGAAAACAGAAGTGAGGTCAAAAATATACTGAAAAATTTCTGAAAGCGTATTTTCATAAGTGATTTTACACTTGTCTGTATCACGCCACGGGCAAGAAATTCCTGAACAAAGGCAGTGAATATGTAGGTGTAGGCACCTGAGAGCGAACCGCCTATGTAGTAGTCTTTTATTTTGTAGCCGAGCAGCATAAGTACGGCTTTGCTGAGCAGGAGTATGCATGAAGCGACAACCGCTATTGACAGTGACTCAACAATAGTTTTTTTGATTGTGTTTTTCCGTGGGATAAGTCCTATGTCACGCATTGAAAAGCTTGTCATAAACACTATCACGAGAAAGAGCAAAAAGGTTATACATTCTATCATCTGTGTGTAAACGGAGGATTTTAAATATATATGTAAAGTAAATTGTAAAAGACTCCATGTCATAAGGAATACACTGATACAGAGTATAAGTCCGGCAAAAATAAAAGCGCAGTCATGTTCGTGCTGTCTTAATTTATATTTGTCAGTATCATCTTCTATAAGTATCACCATGCCGTTAAAACTCATGTCTGGCTCTTTATAATCGGCATCGGGGTCAAACAGTTCCGTTTGGGACGGTTTTAAAAGACTTATATCTATATTAAAATAATGTACTTCTTTTTCTTTGCCGAAACGGTATCTTATGGAAGTTTTCGGCATGACTCTTCCCTTGTCGATACTTTCACGGAAAAGTTTGTTGAATGCTTTGTTTTTTTTATTACCCATAAAAAGCTCTTTAAAAGATTTACCGAGTACATCTTTTTTTGATGAAACCTTTAAAATTTCAAGACTTGCTGAATTGCAGTAAGTTATAGTGCCGTCGGAGTCAAGGGTTATGACCCCGTCTGACATATTTTCAAATATCATATTTTTCTGGTCGGCAGATATGGTTGCCGGAAATTGTGGTGACATATGATTACCTCGCTTTGTTACATAATAATATCATGATGTTGGGATAAAAAGGTATTTTGCCCCAACTAATGCCACGGATTGCTTCATTGCTGTGCAATTTCCGCAATCCTGCAAACACCTCCAATATTATTGTCGGTGTTTGGCGGGTCAAAACACCAGATAGCAATTTGTATGTAAACATACATTGCTATCTGTTTTTGACCCTTGCATCATTATATCATACCCCTATTGCATTTTTTTATCAAATTGGCATTGTTGATATTGACTTTTTCATCAAATTATACGAAAATAGGCATGGTGTTCAAAGATACATAATTATATATATAAAATTTAGAAATGGAGATGATTGAATGTTTGGTTTTGGTCAGTTGATAGACACTTTAAAGAAAAGTCCAAAGAAGATCGTTTTTACGGAAGGTGAGGACTCGCGTATTCTTGAGGCTTCTTCAAGATTACTTGCAAGTAATTTCCTTCATCCTATCCTTATTGGAAATGAAGAAAAGATTATGGATGCAGCAGAGGAATGTGGTTTTAACATTCGAGGTGCTGAGATTATAGACCCTGAAAAGTATGAGAAGATGGACGAGATGGTTGAAATGCTCTGTGAGATTAGAAAGAAAAAGGGCATTACACCTGAAAAGGCAAGAGAGGTGCTTTCGCAGGCAAACTATTTTGGAACAATGCTTGTAAAGATGGGTGTTGCTGATTCGCTGCTCGGCGGTGCTACATATTCAACGGCTGATACGGTTCGTCCGGCACTTCAGTTGATAAAGACAAAGCCGGGACACAGTATCGTATCATCATGCTTTATCCTTGTAAGACCAAGTGCTACAGGTGAAAATGAAGTTATCGCTATGGGTGACTGTGCGATAAATATCAAACCGTCTGAGGATGAACTTGTTGAGATAGCAGGTGAGGCAGCAAGATGTGCAAGGATATTCGGTGTAGACCCGCAGGTTGCATTTTTAAGTTATTCAACACACGGCTCAGGAAAGGGCGAGGATGTTGACAAGATGAGAAATGCGGCTGAGAAAGCAAGAGCAAAATATCCTGAACTTCCTATTGATGGAGAACTTCAGTTTGACGCTGCGGTTTCACCTAGAGTTGCAAGAACAAAGTGCCCTGAGTCAGAGGTTGCAGGTCATGCAAACACATTTATATTCCCTGACATCAGTTCCGGAAACATCGGATACAAGATTGCACAGCGTATGGGTAATTTCGAGGCATATGGTCCTATACTTCTCGGACTTAATGCACCGGTTAATGACCTGTCAAGAGGATGCAATGCGTCAGAGGTTTACTCTATGGCGATAATCACAGCAGCATTAGCTAACAACATTTAATGTTCATAAATTACAAATTATAAATAAAAGCGGAAAATGATGTTTGATTTATCAGGCAGTACGGTTTCTGAAATAAAGAACAGTGCGGCTTAAAGACAGCAGATTCCGCTTTGTTTATCATTATCGGATAATAGGACTGGTATATATGAAAGATAAATTTTTCTTAATGCATATGATGCCTATAGTTAGGGCTCATATTGCGATATTTGATGAAAATGGAAATTTAAAAGAGCAGTTATCTGAATCAAGGGAAGAAGACTTGAAACTTTATTCTGAGATTATAAAAAATGCATGGAAAGATTTTCCATATATCGTACTTACTGATACAAGCGTAGCCGTATGTGCTATGTGGAATGAGAAAGAACAGGAATTTATTGTTATCGGACAGACTGCACTTTACAGTGAATTTGAAAATCGCAGCCAGGATATACTTGAATGTCCTAAGGACACATACTCATCTGCGATAATTCTTATATGGAATAAACTTACCGGTAAAATGATAGGAAAAGGTGAGCTCTGGACAAAGAACATAGTTCTTGATGATTCTGTCAATAAGTTTGTCACAGAGAGCATATTTGAATATCAGGAAAACGGAAAGGTGCATAATCCATATGCACAGGAGCAGAGGGAACATGACAGTATTAGGCGTGGTGATATAGAGGGACTTAAGGCAAGCATAAACGAGGTCTATCCCGGCGAGATAGGAAAACTTGCGGAAAATCAGGTCAGGAGTATAAAAAATGTTGCCATAGCAGTCATAACTTGTGCTTCAAGGTGCGCCATAGAGGGCGGATTAAATGCTGAAGCGGCATTTTCAATGGCTGACGGATATATAAGATATATAGAAGAAGAGATGGATGATCCTGTTGAGATAGAAAGAGTTGTAAGAGAAGCAGAATTTAATTATGCAAGGGATGTGCATGACTTAAATAGAAATGACATTAAAAATCCATTGATACATCAGGTGAAAGATTATATTTTTTCACACATACACGAACCGCTTATGGTGAGGGATATTGCGAGATATATAGGAGTTTCGCCAAATTATCTTTCAGAACAGTTCAGCCAGTTTGAGGGTATCACATTAAAACAGTACATAATAGACGAAAAGATAAAATCAAGCGAATATCTGTTAAAATTTACGGATTATTCACCGCAGGAGATAAGCAGTTTTTGTGCGTTCAGTTCGCAGAGCAGGTTTAGTGTTTATTTTCAAAGAAAAAACGGAATAACGCCTGCAAAGTATCGTAAAAAGTATCAAAAAGGAAAAAAATAGCAAAAAATAATAGCTTTTGTAGTCAAATCAGTAGAAAATGTATATAATAAAATGATTTATGGTGATATAGTAGCGGGAAAGTTACAAGATGTATTTTTTTGAGATGAAAAGGAGTGTTTATCAATGAACAAAGTAAACATTAAGTTTAAAGATGTAGCTGACGTAAACAGATTTGTTCACATTCTCTCAAAATACGATGCTGATTTTAACTTGTACTGTGGAAGCTATTATGTAGATGCAAAGTCAATACTTGGTATTATGACTATGGATCTTAGAAACAGTATGTGGATGACAGGAAACTGTGAGCCGGCTGAAGCAAATCAGATTATTCGTGAATTAGGGGAATTCGTTGCAGCATAGTTTGTTATGACGGCAGACCGGAAGATATGGATATAGATTGAAATAAAGCACAAAACTCTGCTTATGTTGCAGATTACATCTTTGTTGTAAACTGCAAATAGCAGAGTTTTTTTCTTTTACAAACATACAGTTTTATGGTAGAATAAAAACGATTACTGTTTTATCGTCTCAAAACAAACAGTAAAAATGTACTTGTAGAAAAATGGTTACTGTTCAGAGGAGTGAATGGAGACTAAAAATAATGGTGGAGGATAGAAAGTACCATGCAGAAAAGAATATTAGCAATTATGCTGGCATTTATGCTGTCATTATCATTTGTGACTACTGCATCAGCGATGGGGTATCATGAGAGTGATATTGAAAAATATATTATGGGACAGTTATCAAATGCAAAGATACCGGGAGGTTCGATTTCTATAGTAACATCAGGAAAAGAGGTGTATAGTGCATCTTTTGGTGATGTGCCGGAGACAACCTCGGACTTAAAGATTGGCTCAGTGAGTAAAGTGTTTACATCATTAGCCGTATTGCAGCTTGCAGATTCAAAGAAACTTGCACTTGACACAAATGTTTCGGAACTTGTTACAGGATTTGACGGAAATGTTGATGTGACAGTTGAGGAACTTTTGAGACAGACAAGCGGATATGCAGCTACACAGAGTATAAAAGATGGTAAAATACCTGCTCCGAGCGGAAAAAAGGGAGAATATCAGGATGCCAGGATAAACTATGCGATACTTGGAAAAGTTGTAGAAGCGGTATCAGGAAAAGATTATTCAGAATATATCCAAAATAAAATATCAAAACCATTAGGTTTAGAGTCAACATATACCACTGATGAAATGTCAGGAAAAGATGTTGTCGGAGGTCATGACAATCTTTTTGGACTTCCGGTTGAAAAAAAAGCGGTAAACAATGATGATAAAGAGTGGGATGCAGTATCCGCTACAGGTATCGTTTCAGATGCAAAAGACATGGGAAATGTTTTAAGTATGTATCTTGCAGCGGGAGGTAAAACTCTTTCATATGACCAGATAGAAAAAATATATTCTGACGGTGTGGATTGTGGAAAAACAATATTTGAAACAAAAGGAACATCAAGTCTCGGCTGGATAAAGACAACAGTCGGCAAACAGGATGTATATTATGTTTCGGGAGCAATAGACGGTTACATTTCAGCAGCTTTTCTCGTACCGGGTCAGGATGTTGGAATTACAATGCTTTTTGACACTTCTGATGTGATTTCAGGAAATGATGTGATTTCTGAACTTATGTCGAATGTTGTATGTCTTGCGATAGGTGAGAAAGCGAGAACAATCGATTCAAAAGCAGTAATGATGCCGCATATTGAGTTTGATGTTGTATATGTTATTGCATTTTTTGCGTCACTTCTTCCTATGTTCATGATGAGCTGGTGGTACAGAAGAACAAGAAACAAAGGCATAGGAGTTATCAAAACGATATTTGACTTAATCATTCATATAGCACTACCTATAGTGATATATCAGTATGTGCCTGTGGTTGTTGAAAATGTTCTCGGTGAGTCGCTTGATTCATGGTTTATGATAAAGAAATTCCTGCCAGAGTGCTATTATATAACAATGGTTGTTGAAGCAATACTTCTTATTGGAATACCGATAAAGATAATCGCTGCTATCGTAGCAAAAAAGAAAGGTCCGTTTGATGAGTACGAGGAAGATGCAGCAGACGGATATATAGAAGAAGCAGCGGCAGCAATGGAGGACAATGACAAAGCATCTGATGTGGATACTGACTCAGAAAAAACGGCTGCCGAAGAAGAGACAGAAAGTGACAGTAAATCTGATGCAGGTGACGATGAAAAGCCTGTGGCGGCAGAGGACAGTGAGAAAGCATCTGATGCTGACTCAGAGAAAACGGCTGCCGAAGAAGATACAGAAAGCGACAAGAAATCTGATGCAGGTGATGATGAAAAGCCTGTGGCGGCAGAGGACAGTGAGAAAGCATCTGATGCGGACATAGAAAAAACGGCTGCCGAAGAAGATACAGAAAGTGACAGTAAGTCTGATGCAGATGACGATGGAAAGTCTGTGACAACAGCAGAGCCAGAGGACAGTGGCAAAACTCCAAGATGGAATATGGATACGGATGAAGCTGCCGCAACTGTCGAAGAAAAAGCAGAGAGTGATACAGAGGATAAGATTAAGGAAGATGAAAAAGTCAAGGCTCCGGAGGAAGTCGTTAAGGAGTTTAAGACACGAAAAAATAAAAAGACTGAGGAATATGAGAGCAGTTTTGAGAGAGAAGCCGTAAAGGCTCTTGAGAATGACAATTTGGAAAAACAGTATGAAACGGATGAGGAGCTTTCGAGCATTAAATCGGAGTCTGATATGCAGACAGCGGTTCCGAAGCTTAAAAAGAAGTATCATCCCCAGAAAGGTATGCCGGTCAAGATAGTTATAGAACCGGATGATGACCTTGATAATTAAAAAATATGTGCTCTAAATTGACATTTGTCAGTTTAGGGCTTTTTTGATGAGAGATGCAGTGATAGCAATTCTAAGTTTGCAAAGCAGACTTCTGCTGCTATTTATATAAGAAAGGTTTGGTGTTTAACTATGATTAAAGGAACTGAATTATTTGTAAAGGCATTAAAAGAGGAGGGTGTTGATACGCTTTTCGGTTATCCGGGAGGTCAGGCGATAGACCTTTTTGATGCACTATATGATGAGGAGGATATAGAAGTCATTCTGCCGAGACATGAGCAGGCACTTATCCATGCGGCAGACGGATATGCAAGGTCAACCGGAAAAACAGGTGTGTGCCTTGTTACGAGCGGACCGGGTGCGACAAACCTTGTAACGGGAATTGCGACGGCAAATTATGACAGTGTTCCTCTTGTATGCTTTACGGGTCAGGTTCCGCTTAACCTTATGGGAAATGATGCGTTCCAGGAGGTAGATATAGTTGGAATAACAAACAGCATATGTAAATACAGCGTAACAGTAAGAAAGAGAGAGGACCTCGGACGAATAATAAAAGAAGCTTTCTACATAGCGAGAACAGGCAGACCGGGACCTGTAGTCGTTGACATACCGAAAGATATTCAGGTTGCAATGGGAAGTGAAGAGTATCCTGAGGAAGTAAACATAAGGGGATATAAGCCTAGTGAGGGTGTTCATGTAGGGCAGATAAAAAAAGCCGTGAGCATGATGAAAAGGGCAAAGAAGCCGTTGTTCTTACTCGGAGGAGGAGTAAATCTGTCAGGGGCAAACGAACAGATGAAAGAACTTGTCGAGATGACGGGTATCCCTGCGATAACGACTATTATGGGAAAGGGTGCAATATCATCAAAGCACAGATTATATCTTGGCAATATCGGAATACACGGAAGTTATGCGGCAAACCATGCGGTAAGCGAATGTGACCTTCTTATTTCCATCGGTACAAGATTTAATGACAGGATAACGGGAAAGATAAGTGAGTTTGCAAAAGATGCAAAAATAGTGCATATAGATATAGACTCAGCTTCTATTTCAAAGAACATTGTCGTAGATATTCCTATAGTAGCAGATGCAAAACTTGCCATAGAAAAACTTATCGAATACGGAGCACCGCTTAAAATAGAAAAGTGGGTAAATCAGACACTTGAATGGAAAGAAAAATATCCTATAAATATGGACAAGTATGAGGGACTTACGCCTGAAAAGGTAATAAAATACATAAATGATAACTTTGAAAAGCCTATCGTAAGCACGGATGTAGGACAGAACCAGCTCTGGACAACACAGTTCCTTGACATAGAGACAAACAGACAGCTTCTTACATCTGGTGGACTCGGAACAATGGGTTATGGATTTCCGGCGGCAATAGGAGCAAAGATAGGAAATCCTGAAAGACCTGTTATCGCAATATCAGGTGACGGCGGTATGCAGATGAACATTCAGGAATTTGCGACAGCTATGGTTTATGAACTTCCTGTTATTATTGTAGTATTCAATAACGGTTATCTTGGAAATGTAAGACAGTGGCAGCAGCTTTTCTTCAACAGGAGATATTCAAGCACCTGCCTTACATACAGAAAGAGCTGCAACCGTGACTGTATGAACAGGGACAAATGCTGTCCGAAATATATACCTGATTTCGTGAAACTCGCTGAGAGTTACGAAGCAAGAGGAATAAGGATAACAAAAGAGGAAGAATTAAAGAAAGCGTTTGACTATGCACTTGAGTTTAAAAAAGGACCTACACTTATTGAGTGCGTGATAGAGAGAGAAGCAAATGTTTCGCCGATGGTGCCGACGGGAAAAACGCTTGCGGATATGATAATGGATTGTTAAAAATAGAGAGCTAGAAAGGATGATTGTGATATGGAAATGAAGAAACGTTGTATTTCGCTTTATGTGGAAAATCAGATAGGAGTTCTTGCTAAGATTTCCGGTCTTTTTGCGGGTAAGTCTTACAATCTTGATACGCTTACGGTGGGTGAGACTGAGGACCCTACCGTTTCAAGAATGACTATAGAGATGACTATGGATGATGTGACTTTTGAGCAGGTTAAGAAGCAGCTTAACAGAAATGTTGTCGTTATCAAGGTTATGGATTTTTCTGATATTCCTATTCAAAAGACGGAACTTGTATATATTAAGATAAACAGTTGTACGGAGAAAGACAAGAATGAGATATTCAGGATAGTAAATTCTTTTGACCATCTTGAGATTGCTGACTATGGAAAAAAATCAGTTATTGTCAGATATGTGGAGACAGAAGGCAAAGTCAATGATATAATAAAGCTGTTTAATAAAACTTTTATAAACAGAATAGAAGTAGTCAGAGGTGGAAGTGTCGCTATCGAAGCGGTTTCGACTACCACGAGATAAGGAGAGGTGACGGATGAAAGAGAATAGTCTAGGGAAAATACTTACAAAGTGCAGCTATGTGTTGTTTGCTATAGCTTTTGGATATATATCATTAAATATTTTATTTGCGGACAAGATTCATTCATATAAAATAGTCCAGCTTCTTCCGGGGATGATGGTTGGTGGTGTTGTAGTGGCAATAGGGATGTTTATATTAAGTAAAATTGTTCAGGAAAAGATTGACCGCCATTTTAAAAAAGTGTTGATTGTTTTTTCAATCGTATATTATATTGTCTTAATTAGAATGGGATTTCTTTTGAGATTTACACCGTCATTTGATATGGATGCAATCTATAGCGGAGCAATTCAATGGACTAATGAGGGGAATTTCTCGAATTTTTATGAATATTTCGGTTATTTTCCAAACAATCTTGGGTCAATGGGATTTTTACATATTGTATTTAAAATTGCATCATTATTTGGTGTAAAAGATTTTTTTGCGGTAGGAATAATTGTAAACAGCGCACTTATAACGGGAACTGCCGTAATTGTTGCACTTATCTGTAAAAAAATAGCAGGTTCTAAAACAGCTTTGATGTCATTAATCTTAGTTTTATTATGTTTTCCATTTTATTTTATGGGTGCAGTATTTTATACAGACTCATTATCATTGATGTTTCCGGTGTTATTCTATTATTTGTATCTGTGTTTGAAAGGCGAAAAGGATAGAAAGAAACAGATAATATATTTAGCGGCTATGGGTCTGTCTTTGACTATAGGTATGATGATAAAGTTTACGGTAGTTATAGTTTTAATAGCTGTAGCAATAGATGCCTTTCTTTATATTCCATGGAAGAAAACATTATTGATAGTGGCTGTTTCATTGGCATTTTATGGTGGAATAGTGTCAATATATAATCATAATATTTATAAAAATTATATAAGTGACGAACAATATCAGAACTTAAAAACACCATATTGGCATTGGATAATGATGGGATTACAAAATAATGGTTGTTATAATCCTGCGGACTATGAATATACAAGATCGTATGATGTAAATGAAAGGTCGGCAGCCTGTCGTAAAAAGGCTATGGAGAGAGTTAAAGAACTGGGTGTATCCGGCCTGTTAAAACTTTGGACTAACAAAGCACTAATTGGCTTTGGTGATGGAACATATGCACTGTCAGCTTTATTAGATGATATGCCGGTGAATGATACTGTTATTCATGATTATATCTTATATGATGGAAAAAATTATAGCAAATATCAGCAATTTTCAACAGGGTTATTGATAGTTTTATATCTGCTTGCTATTGTTGGTTCAGTTAGGGATATTATTGGCAAAGTTAAATATAGAGAGTCGATTTTGCCGACAGCTCCAAGACTTGCAATGCTTGGAATACTGTGTTTCTTAATGCTATGGGAAATAACCGGGAGATATTTTACTAATTATATACCAATGTTGATAGTTTGTGCATCGCTTACATTGTATTGGAAGAAGGAGAAAGTCAGAGGCGAAAATCTTGCTATCGAAGAGGTTTCGACTACCACGAGAAAAGGAGAGATGACGGATGAAAGAGAATAGTCTGGATAAAAAAATGATTGGGAGGATTTTATTTGCCGTAATTTTATTAGTTGGTGTTGCGGTGAGAGTATATAGATTTGGGAGTTTGCCGAGAGGTATAAATCAGGATGAAGCGTTTGCGGGATATGAAGCATATTCTATATTAAAATATGGAAAGGATTCGTTTGGATACCATAATCCGGTTTATCTTGTGGCATGGGGCAGTGGAATGAATGTATTAAATTCATATTTAATGATTCCTTTTATTGCGATTTTTGGTCTTAAAACATGGGTTATAAGA
>JBNMLR010000039.1:0-11111 GCA_050874945.1 Butyribacter sp.
AGGCGTGACAAATATGCAATCTATGATGCGATAAACATAGATGAGGGGATAGATAAGATAGCTGAGAAAATAAAAGATTTTCAGGCTGTCATAATCGGAGATATATCTGCCGAAAAGAGAAACGATATGCTCAAATACTGTTATGCACATAAAGTGAGGGCATATGTCATACCAAAACTCTCAGATATAATACTTATGGGAGCAGACAGGATTCATGTGTTTGATACACCGTTTTTGCTTTCAAAGGGTTATACATTAAGTTTTGACCAGAGATTGTTTAAAAGAGCATTAGACCTTATAATTGCAGTTCCGATGACTATAATAGCTTCACCCTTTATGCTTATCACGGCGATAGCGATAAAACTGTATGACGGAGGTCCTGTATTTTACAAACAGGTAAGATGCACTAAATATGAGCGTGAATTTGAAATTTATAAATTCAGGAGCATGATAGTAAATGCCGAGAGTGACGGTGTTGCAAAACTTGCAAAGGAAAATGACGACAGGATAACACCGATAGGAAAATTTATCAGGGCAACCCGTATCGATGAACTGCCACAGTTGTTTAATATAATAAAGGGAGATATGTCATTTGTAGGTCCAAGACCGGAAAGACCGGAGATAATGAAGCAGTATTGTGAGGAAATGCCGGAGTTTCCGTTTAGGACGAGAGTAAAAGCAGGACTTACGGGATACGCACAGGTGTATGGAAAATACAATACAACTCCTTATGACAAATTAAAACTTGACTTGTTTTATATAGAAAATTATTCGCTTTGGACTGACATAAAACTCATACTTATGACAGTAAAAACGGTACTTAAGAAAGATGCAACCGAGGGTGTTTCAGAGGATCAGGTTACAGCCGAGAAAGCAGATGATGCGGCACAGGAACCGGTAGAGAAGATAGTTAAGGAAATAGTTAAGAACAACCAGTAAAAACTTTACGAATGGGGGAACAGTTTTGTCGAAAAATGCAGATACGGGAAAAAAGAAGAAAGCACTTCTTGTTACAAGAGTGAGCGGATTTATACCGCAGTTTGAGATGAATAATGTGAAAATACTTCAGGAGATGGGGTATGAGGTGCATTATGCCGCAAATTTCAATGTGGTAGTCTATGGAAATGATAACAGCAGGCTTGACGGGACAGGTATAATCAGGCATCAGGTGGATTTTGAACGCTCACCTTTTTCAAAAAATGTAAAAATATCCTGCAGGCAGCTTGAAGAACTTATAAAAGACGGAAATTTTGACCTGATACACTGTCATATGCCGATGAGCGGGGTTGTTGCAAGGGTTGCGGCACAGAAAGTACGAAAAAAGACAGGCAGAAAAGTTCCAGTTTTATATACGGCACACGGACTTCATTTTTATACGGGTGCACCGTTTAAAAACTGGATATATTATCCGATAGAGAGGTATCTGGCAAGATATACGGACAGACTGATACTTATAAACGATGAAGATTATAAAAGGGCGGGAAAATTTCCGGTGCGTGGAAAAGTTGAACATACAAAGGGCATAGGGATGAACCTGTCAAAGTATGAAAAATATCAGACGGATATAGTGCGAAAAGACAAGAGAGCGATATATAAAAGATTTGGAATAACAGAGGGAAGTAAGATAATCGTAAGTGTCGGAGAACTCAGCAAAAGAAAAAATCATATGTGTGTTATAGAAGCAATGGCACAGTTAAAAGACCTCGATATAGTATATCTGATATGTGGAACAGGTGCTATGGAGCAGGAGTTGAAAAGCAGGGTAAAAGAGCTCGGCTTGGAAAAGAAAGTCATATTTGCAGGATATGTAAAAGATGTACCAGATGTGCTCTCAGAATGTGATTGCTTTGTATTTCCGTCATTTCAGGAGGGACTTCCGGTGGCAGTCATGGAAGCGATGGCAGTCGGACTTCCGGTTATCGCATCAAAGATAAGAGGAATAACGGATCTTATCGAGCATACAAAAGGCGGCTATCTCGTTCACGGGTTTGACCCGGTAGATTATTCTGTAAAGATACGAAGAATGTTTACTGAAAAAGACGGAAAAAGTGCAATACCGAGAAAAGAACGCAGAGAACAGATGGGAATGTGGAACATAGAAAAAGTCAAAGAATTTTCAATAGAAGTCGTAGACAGGCAGATGAGAAAGATATATGCCGAAGTCACAGGTGAGCCGGTGGATGAAAGGTGATTAAAATTGGAAAATATGGAGGAAGATAAAGTGGCAGGAAAAGTAATACAGGTACTTATGTCCACGTACAATGGTGAGGAATATCTGAAAGAGCAGATAGACAGTATTCTGGCACAGGATTGTGAAGAAAAAGCTGATACAGGATTAAAACTTTTGATAAGAGATGACGGTTCAAAAGACGGAACGCAGAAGATACTTGAGGAATATGCCAAAAAATATCCTGAAACGATAGAGTGGTATCAGGGGCAGAATGTAGGTGTTATCAAAAGTTTCTTTGACCTTGTGGTAAAGTCGGACGAAAAAGCAGACTATTACGCATTTTCAGATCAGGACGATTATTGGCATAAAGACAAATTAAGTGCAGGCATAACAAATATTGACAAAATGTCAAAAGAAAAAGACACAAAGAAAAATATGCCGTTACTCTACTGCTGTAGTCCACTGCTTGTAGATGAAAATCTCAAAGAACTCAATAACGAAATGACGAGAAAGCCAAAGAAACCGGCATTTGAAAATGCCGTTGTGGAAAATATAGTCACAGGCTGCACACTTGTAATGAACAAAACACTCAGAAACATGGCAAAGGCATATCAGCCGGAGTTTACGGTAATGCATGACTGGTGGTTCTATCTTCTTGCAAGCTGTTATGGAAAAGTCTATTATGACATGGAACAGCATATAAGCTACAGACAGCACGGTTCAAACACCGTAGGATACAATGTCAGCAAGACGAAAGAATTTAAAGACAGATTAAAAAGATTTAAGAAAAACAGACGAAATATATCAAGACAGTTATCAGAATTTGTCTGTATTTATGGAAAATATAGAGAAGACGCAGCAGATTTTAAAGCAACAGATATTGAAACAGCAGATAATAACAAAGCTGATGATATGCTGCAAAAAAATGTTGCAAAAAGCCATGAAATGGAAAAGACAGTACCATTAAATGAAGAAATATTAAAAAGCAGTTCGGTGAAGTCAAAGATAGCAATGGCAAAAAGGCTTGCGGAATACAGAGGAAATATAAAATATCTTCCAAAGAGAATGACACTTGTAAAAAAAGCAGGAATATACCGCCAGAGAAAAACAGACAACAGGATATTTAAGCTGATACTTATTTCGGGAAGTTATTAAATGGCTGTCTGTGAAACTTATTATACATTATGATGTTGGGGTCAAAAGTTATTTTGTCCCAACTGATGTCATGGATTTACATTATGATGATTTTAAGAATGTCTGAAAATTAATAACAAAGAAAGGGATAAAAATGGGGATAAAAGCAAAAGCAGATAAGATAACAGGTTACATCAGAGATTATGGCATAAGCTATGCGGCAAAAAAAGTGTATTACAGATATAAGATAAAATATAAGCTTGGAAAAAAATATTGTCCGTTTGAAATATCAGATGCTCAGAGAAAAAGTGAGCAGGAATATAAGCCTGCTCAAAAAATAAAAGTCAGTATAGTAGTGCCTTTGTATAATACGCCTGAAAATTTCCTAAGAGAAATGCTTAGTTCGGTAGAGGCACAGACATACACTGACTGGGAACTCTGCCTTGCAGATGCAAGTGATGAAAAAAACGGGCAGGTAAAAAAGACAGTAGAACAATATCAGGCTAAAGACAAGAGAATAAAATATAAAAAGTTATCTGAAAATGAGGGAATATCAGAAAATACCAACAGAGCACTGGAGATGGCAGCAGGGGACTACATAGGACTTATGGATCATGATGACCTTTTACATCCGTCCGTCCTCTATAATGTAGTAAAAACGATAGAAGAAAAGAAAGCAGACTTTATCTATACGGATGAACTTTCATTTGTCGTAACGACCGACAGAGTGCAAAGTATTCACTTTAAACCTGACTTTTCGTGGGAGACATTCAGAAACAACAATTTCATATGTCATTTTACGGCATTTAAGAGAAGCCTGCTTGAAAAAACGGGCGGGTTTAGAAAAGAGTTTGACGGTGCACAGGATTATGATATGTTTTTAAGGCTGTTGGAGAAAGCTGAGGGGGTGTGCCATATACCGAAAGTGTTGTATTATTGGAGATTGCACGCAGGATCTGTGGCATCCGGAGTTGGTGCGAAACCTTATACTGTTGAAGCGGGAAGAAAGGCTTTAGAAGAACATCTGCATAGAGAAAATATTATAGGAAAAGCATATGCGTCAAAGCTATATGGTCCATTTTACACGGTAGATTATCATATACCTAAAAATGACAAAAATTTAGTTGTGGTTGAAAGTAAACAGGCAAAAAAGTTTGCAATGCAGGAGATAAATAAATCGGATTTAAAATATGATATTATTGGAGCAAAGGAATTTAAAGACAGTCTGGTATCTTCCTATGATAATGTGATTTTTGTAGCGGATGGATATGAGAGATATATAGGCGGTGACGGAGAAAACGGAAGAATTGATAAGGGAGTATTTGAGGAAGTATTACAGTGCTTACAACCGTCAGAAAATATGGCAGCAGGAGCGGCGGTTTATTGTGGTAAAAAAGTATATCAGGCAGGATATTGTTATGATAAGGGACTGAAAGATTTTATTATGCCGCTATACAGGGGAGTGCCTGTAAAAGATCCGGCATACATGAACAGACTTAAATTCAGACAGAATGTGTCATTATTAGGTAAAGGGGTATTTGCAGTTAAGGCGGAGATTTTATTGCAATATATGTCAAAATTAGAGAACAAAGAAGAAGTGGATGTGTTTTCAGAACAATTCTCTTTTGCAGTATGTTTATACATAAACAGAAAGACAAAAAAATGTGTGGTATCGCCTTTAGTACCTTTAAAAATATATTGCAGACAAAAAAATATAAAGAAAGGTTTTGTCGAAAACAGCCAAAAAGATTTAACATATAATGATAATATGAATGTGTTTGGAAAATATTACTTCTTGTGGAAATAGCTTGAAGAAATCACTTAAAATTTGCAATTCCATGATAGCTGTGATAAGATAAAGTAGGCTTTTAGTATATAGGTAAAGAGATGATGAGGAAAATGAGTAAGTATCCGGCGTGTTTTCCGGAAAATTTCGAGAAAGAAATTTTACCAAAGGAAGCAAAAGAAGAAAATAAAAATGTATATAGAGTTATAAAAAGTGGAAAAATTGATAGAAATAGTTTTATAGGGACTTTTGAGGAGATGAAGCGTGGACTGATTCCTAAGAAGAAAAGGATTAATTTGAATGACCCGGGACTTTATTCGACATCGTGTAACATAGATTATTCGGAAGCAGAATATGCTTTGAATATGTTTATGAGACATTATCCGGAGCCAAAAATAGCAAAAGGAGTAACGCAAGGAATATGTGGACCATGTCAGTTGACATCAGAAAGAGAAGTTAGAGATGATACTCATGTAGATTGGTGGGTGTATGAAAAGTCTCAACCACAATTATATTTTAAGGAGGTAGAGGACGATGAATGAGATTTATTTTGAAAATGTTGTTAAAATCGGTGATTTGTTTTTACAACATATATTTTATGAATTTGAATTAGAGCCGATTTTATTTGTGTGCACAGATTGTGATTACAATATGTACTTATGCCTTTGCTCCGAAATACGAAATGGTCAAAAATGGCTGCTTACAAGATGTAGCATCAATATTTTAAAGGAACTTTTAGATGAAGAAATAGATGTGACATCTGCTTTTATGCGTAATTCTAATATTACTGTTATAGAGATGGACTTAGAGGGAAATGAAAAAAGTTACTATATTAATACAGAAAATGTTGATGAACTTGATTTGCCAAAAGAGGGAACTTATTTAAGATGTGATAAAGAAAAGGCAAGAGATTATTTATGGAATAAAGAATTAGATGAAATGTTGGAGCAGAGCAATGATTTCTTGGAAATTGTTGATTTTGACAGTTATATATATGCAGCATGATTAATAATGAATAGTAGAGGTTAAAATATGAAAACAAGCAAATTTCAATTCTTAAATCCTTATTTAGAAGATTTGAAATTCACATTAAATGATGAATTTATGCCATCAGATGATAAGGTTGAAATGCAGAATAAATTTGGAGTAGTTGTAAAAAAAAGAGAAAATGAAAATAGGGCGAAAGTGCAGTTGACACTGGAAATAAATAAAGAAACAGATAATAAACCATTTGAGTTAGAGATCAAGGTGGCATCTGACTTTAGGTGGGAAAATGAACTTGATGAAGAAAGTGTTGAAGATATGTTAAATAGTAATGCACCTGCATTATTGTTGTCATATATGCGACCAATAGTTGCTAATGTTACAAATGCTTCAAAGATTCCAGCATACAATCTGCCTTTTATGAATTTCAGAAAATAGATAGTACGATAATGAAAAAATTATACACTATGCACTAAAAATAGTGCAAGAATACAGATTAGCGTATATAAAGTGGGATTTTAAGTAACAGGTGAGGAAAAAGTAATGAACTTAATAAAAGAATTGTATAACTACAGAGAAATGATAATATCTTTGGTGAAAAAAGACTTGAGAGGTCGTTATAAAGGCTCTGCTCTTGGATTTCTCTGGACATTTATCAATCCGTTATTTCAGTTGATAATCTATACACTTGTTTTTTCAACGATAATGAGAATGGGTGTAGATAAATTTTATATGTTTTTATTTGTGGCATTAGTGCCGTGGATTTTTTTTAGTGCGTGTCTTCAACAGGGAGCTACCTGTATAATGGACAATAAAGAGATGGTGAAAAAGATATATTTTCCAAGACTGGTATTACCACTATCGTTTGTCACCAGTTGTTTTGTAAATATGCTTTTGAGTTTTGTAGTTATATTTGTAGTTATAATTGTGACAGGTTTTGGGATAAATCCTGTGGCATTGTTGTTTTTGCCGCTGATTATGATTGTTGAGTATGCACTTGCTCTTGGTATTTCACTTATAACATCTGCGTGCACGGTTTATGTCAGGGATTTACAGCATATATTATCAATTATAGGACTTGGCTGGATGTATCTTACTCCGGTAGTGTATCCGTCAAGTATGGTTCCGGACAAGTACAGGACATTGTTTAACTTAAATCCAATGACTCCGATTATTACGGCATATAGAGATATATTATATTATAAACATATTCCACATATGACAACTCTCATACAGGCATCAGCTATGGGACTGATACTGATAATTGTGGGAATGGTAGTATTTAGCAGACTGCAGCGCAACTTTGTGGAGGAATTATAATGAGTGAAAATGCAATCGAAGTCAGGAATTTAAAAAAAATATTTAAAATATATCCGGACAAAAGTAACAGTATTAAAGAGAAGATATTATTTTTTAAAAGAAATAAATACGAGGTTAATCAGGTACTTGATGGAGTAAGCTTTGACATAAAAAAAGGTGAAGCAGTAGGTTTGATCGGAAAAAACGGTTGCGGAAAAAGTACAACATTAAAACTTTTAAACCGTATTATGTATCCTACATCGGGAACTATCAGGGTAAATGGCAGAGTGTCAAGTCTTATAGAACTTGGTGCAGGATTTCATCCTGACATGAGTGGAAGAGAAAATATTTATACAAATGCCTCAATTTTTGGTCTTACCAAAAAGCAGATAGATGAAAAGCTTGACGATATTATAGAATTTTCAGAACTTGGCGAGGCGGTTGACAATCCTGTAAGGACATATTCTTCAGGAATGTATATGAGACTTGCGTTTTCAGTTGCGATAAATGTTGAAGCGGATGTGCTTCTGATAGATGAGATATTGGCGGTAGGAGATGTAAGTTTTCAAAAGAAATGTTTTGAAAAACTGCGTGAGATAAAGTATTCAGGAACAACGATAGTGATTGTTTCTCATTCGCTCCAGCAGATAGAACAGATATGTGATAAGAGTATATGGATAGAAAAAGGACATATTCGTCAGATTGGTAATCCAAAAGAAATACATTTGGAATATTTAAAAGAAATGGAAGAAGAACGTCAGAGGCTTATCCATGAAGCACAAAAGAATAAAGAAAATGACATTGAGGACAGAGACAGTTTTTGTGGAAAAAAAGTTATCCGTTCGGGTACTGGCGAAGTGTATTTTACAAATGTGACGCTAAAAGATAAAGAAGGAAAGTTACAGACTGTATATAGATCGCATGATTTTATGCAGATACAATATGACTTTGTAAACAAGGTGGGTATAGAAGAAGTTGTATTTTCGGTAAGAATTTATAAAGATGACAATACACATTGTTACGGAACGACATCAGACATAGAATGTAATGAAACGATAAAAATAAAAGGAAAAAATAAATTTATCGTGGATTTTGAGGACTTGTGTCTTCTTGATGGAAATTACATGATAGATGTTGATGTAAAAGATAAAACAGGCGATATAGTTTATGACAGCATACATGATACTGCACGGTTTGATGTGATAAACGAAGATGGAAGAACAGGCGTATGTGCTATTAGGACGAGTTGGAAAGTAGAGTAGATATATGAGCAAACAGGAAGAAATCTCAGGTGTACACAGTTTTTTGAGAGAAAGTACATTGTTAAAACCGATAAAATTATGTTATGCACAGTTGCTTAATATAAAAAGATATGGTTTTAAATACGAATATCAAAAAATAAAATATGGTTTTATAAGAAGACATGAGAGTAAAGTTTTCTATAAAAAGATAGTTATATCTGAACAGGAAAGACAAAAACAAAAGCAGGAAACTTATGAAAAACCATTATGTTTCAGCATACTTGTGCCGCTTTATAATACACCTGAGGACTTTTTGCGTGATATGATAGAGTCTGTTCAAAAGCAGACATATTCTCAGTGGGAACTCTGCCTTGCTGACGGAAGTGATGACGAACATAGCGATGTAGGAAAGATAGTAAAAGAATATTCAGATGCGGACAGCAGAATAAAATATAAAGTGCTTGAGGAAAACGGTGGCATTTCTGAAAATACAAATGCCTGTATCGATATGTCAAGCGGAGAGTATATAGTGCTGTTTGACCATGATGATATGCTGCATGAATCAGCACTTTATGAGATAAGAAAAGCTATAGATGATAAGAATGCGGACTTTATATATACAGATGAAGCAATTTTCTCAACAGATTACAGGAAACCGGACAGTTATCATCTTAAAACAGATTTTGCCATAGATGACCTTCGTTCAAACAATTATATATGTCATATATCATGTTTTTCAAGAGGATTGCTTGAAAAAGCTGGAAAGTTCAGAAAAGAATTTGACGGCAGTCAGGACTTTGACATAATACTCAGGCTGACGGAAAAAGCAGAAAGCATTGTACACATTCCTAAAGTATTGTATTATTGGAGATGTCACGAACTTTCGGTTGCTTCAGATATATCAGCAAAAACATACTGTATAGATGCAGGAAAGAAAGCAATAGAGTCACATTTAGAAAGAGTGGGGGTTAAAGCAGATGTGAAGAGTTCTGAAATATACCCCGTTATATATAAAGTGACATACGAGATAATCGGAAAACCGCTTGTTTCAATAATAGTAACAAAGCAGTATGATGAAACAGATGATTGTGTTGCTTCATTGAAAAAACATACATCATATGACAATTATGAGATAATAGTTTGTGAGAGCATAGAAAAACGAAATCATGCCGTACAAAATGCAAAAGGTGATTATCTCGTGTTTGTGACAGACGGGTGTCGTTTTGAAGATGATGAATGGCTTACGGAACAGTTGTCTGTAGCACAGAGAAGTGATATTGGAGCAGTTGGCTGTAAGATAAGTCATGCAGACACAACGCTTAGGGATTTTGGAATTACACTGGGAGTTGGAATTGCCTGTGGATTATCATCAAATTTCTATGGCATGGGGGATGACTGTCAGGGGTATATGGGTAATATGTACTTTATACATGAAGTATCAGCTATGACCGACTGTGGATTGATGGTATCAAAAAAAGACTTTCAAGATGCAGGTGGATTTGATAAAAGGCTTTCAGAATGGTTTGCGGGAGTTGATCTGTGCCTTAAATTGAAAAATGCAGGAAAACTAAATGCAATAAATCCTTATGCAAAAATGATTTATGCTCATAGAGAACATAGGGATATGAATGGATGCTATGTAGGTGATAAAGAATGTATGATTATTGCAAAAGAGAAGTGGAAAGATGATATATCATATGATGAGTATTATAACAGTAACCTTACAACTAAGTGCAGTAATTGGATGATAGGATAAAGGAAATGAGCGGTAAGAAAAATATGACAAATAAAGGGAACAATATACAAGTTAGTGGCATAAATGGCAAACAATTTATAATATATATTGTTCTGTTCATGCTGGTTATCGTTGAGATTTATGGGACAAGATTAGCAGGCTATGAATATGTTGACGGTCAGATGGGTGTTACTACTGAAACTTTAGAACAGGTAAACGGATATAATGTAGAAGGAACACATTTTTCGGCAATATCTGATGATTCATATATAGCGTTTAACAGTAATTTAGAGTCAATAAGTAGTTTTACCATATCATTTAATGAAAATCTGACAGATGATAAAAATATAAATGTATATTATGATAATGGAAAAGGATATGATGAAAAAAATTACAACAGTGTTATATTAAGTAAAGATGAAAACAGTTATTCCATAAGCATACCTAAAGGTGCATATAAAAAATTAAAAATCAATATTCCGGGAGAGTTTGATCTTAAGGAGATTATTGTCAGTGGAACAACAACTACGAAAGATAATATAAGATTATTTTTATATGTGATGTTTTGCTGCTTTGCTGATATTTGTATTTTGGTGCTGTCAAATAATTTAAAATCACAAAAAACAAATAAAATAAGTATATTAAAACTTATAAAAAACAGTATTATAGAAACAAATAAACAAATAAACAGTATTTTAGAGACCATATCAAGAAAAATACGGTTGAATATTGTGAATTTTTTTACAATAGCCGGATTAATTA